>JANMVC010000573.1:0-37625 GCA_031392315.1 Pyrinomonadaceae bacterium
GTCAACGACCATCCCTTTGACTTCCAGCCCAACCAGCGTTCGGCCCGTGAAATTACGAACAGTTGTATAGAGGTCCATGACGATGCCTCCCAGGGCCTGTTTATACTCGGTCGCCTCGGGATTATCGACGGCAATCTTCGAAGCGTATTGCGAAAACTCAGGAGAGCCTGCGCGTATTGCCCCCGCCAATGTCGGTTCGACCCTGACCGCGCTACCTGCGCGCATCAGGACATAGAAAAAAATCGCGATGATAATCGCCGCGACCACCGCCACAATAATAATGATCTTGCGGCGCGAATCTTCTGCTTCTGGGATTTGTCGTTCAAGTGTGGACATGATTTTTCTGGAAAAGGATTCTAGTGCGGTCGCGCCTTTCGATCAATCCCCTGCGCCGTTGGAACTGGGTCCGTTTTCAAACTGAACCAGTACTCGCTGTCAGTACCGGGACAGATTCAAAGAGGGAACAAGCGTCCGGCCTTTGAATCACGCGCAAGATGCGCGTGCCACGAGCCGGCGTCCACCTTTAGACACGCCTCTCGCCGGAATGTTTCCAACTAAATTCCTGCCACCAAGGTTGTCAGCTTGGTAAGCCATGTGGATCCGTGCCGGTCGGTTCAACGCGACAGTAGCTGGTCGACTACTTCCTCAAGCTCAAGGTAATCGATTGGCTTGGTAACGTAGGCGTCACACCCTGCCGCCAACGCTTCATTATGGAAATCGGCGGTATCGTGGGCGGAAACGGCGACGATTGGAATCTTCTCGAGTCCCGGCAATGTCCGTATGCGCCGCGTGGCGGCAAGGCCATCGAGATACGGCAGACTCAAATCCATCAGGATAATCTGAGGCCGGAGCCGCGATGCCACCTCCACAGCTTCTTTTCCGTTGGTCGCTTCAACGACCTTGTAGCCGCTCAACTCCAGCAGCCGGCGCATCATTTGGCGATTGTCTTCGGTGTCCTCGACCAGCAGGACCGTAGCGCCGTCTGCGTGCCTCTCCTGCATCTCCCGTCCCTTTTCCCGGCCAAAGCTTATCGAATTCGAAATTGGAAGCACCTCCACGCCTGCCGCTTTGGCTGTATCACTAGAATACGCCAGCCAATTTTGTTAAGATCGCGCACTGAAATACGACAGGTGAAATTCCACGTGTCCGAGCTTATTCAGTACACTTCGCTGGCTGCATTGCCGTTTCCCGGGCTTGCCCGAGGATGCCAGAGCCGGTCGCAACGGAACGAAATGAAGCCATTACTGGTAGAATCCAAGGACAAACACTCGTTGGAGGCGCTCGGGCGGGCGTCGGTCCAGATAGTCCACGATCTTAAGAATCAGCTCAACGGTCTCAAACTCTATGCCACGTTTCTCCGGAAGCGAATGGAGAAGACCGAACGTCCCAACGATGAGCTCGACACAATTCGAAAACTGATCGCTGGCCTTGACCGCACCGCCGACGACCTTTCAATGATTTCCGAGTATGGGCACCCAGTTCACCTACACCGTCAGCCTGGAATCGATTTGCACGCCGTCATGGTCGGAGTGGCAACGAACCTGAATGCCAGTCTCAATAGCAGCCCGCGAACGACGGGCGCGTTGGCCGGTCCGGTCGTCATCGTTTCCGAACCAGCGCCACTCGTCGGTGAATTTGATTCAGCGGCAATTGCAAACGCGTTGAAGTCGATCTCCAGCGGCGCTGTGAAAATGATGAACAAAAAAGCTCGTGCGGGGGCGCTCAACATTCGGCTCATCGACGAAACAAGCGCTTCCGGTCGCGCTGCCGTGATTGAGTGGGAACTAAAAGACGATGTCGATCACGACATCTTTCATTCGTTTGCGGGTAGCGAAGCGATCAGAATGTCGTTGGCGGCCAGAGTGATCGAGGCGCATGGCGGCACTGCGGAATGCGAGGGCGGCACCTTGCGAGTGCGCCTGCCGCTGACGCAGTAGAACAATGGCATCGGGAAGTTAATCAACAAGGGAAGTTCGAGGGGAGGATCTGCGTGGAGAAAAAGGACATAAGAATTCTGGTGGTCGATGATGAGCCGATGATGGCGGATTCATTGAAACAGAATCTGATCGAAGAAGGCTATTCAGTTGACACGGCGGCTACGGGCGCCGAGGCGATCGAATTGTTTGACCAGGGCGGGCATCATTTGGCGATTTGCGATCTGCAACTCCCCGACATGGACGGCCTCGAAGTGATGCGCCACATGAAAGACGCCCGCGCCCTCACGGAAGTGATTGTCCTCACCGGACACGCCACTGTCGCCAAAGCTGTCGAAGCAACGCGCGCCGGCGCGTTTGATTTCGTAGAAAAGGACAACTTCGAATTTGAAACCCTGCAGCGTCGTATTGAGAACGCGCTCAAGCAGCGCGCGTTGGTGACGGAAAACGCCAACATGCGGCGGCAGCTTTCCACGCGCTCCGAGTATTTCAATATCATCGGGTCGGCGAAACCAATGCAAACGATCTATGAAACGATCGAGTCGGTAGCTAAGTCAGACGCCAATGTGCTGATCGTCGGTGAGTCTGGCACCGGCAAAGAACTCATCGCCAACGCCATCCATTACCAGTCGCTGCGATCAAAAAAGCCGTTCATCAAAGTTAACTGCGCCGCCCTGCCGAAGGAACTGATCGAGTCGGAACTTTTCGGCCACACTAAGGGCGCGTTCACCGGCGCCCATGCTGACAAGGAAGGTTTGGTCCAACACGCGGCCGGCGGCTCGCTGATGCTCGATGAAATCGCCGAGATGCCGGTTGAACTCCAACCCAAACTGCTGCGGGTTTTGCAAGAGCGCAGTTACCGCAAGATTGGTTCGGAAAAAACTTACGCAGTCGACTTCCGCCTGATCTCGTCAACCAATCGCCCGCCCGCCGACGCGATTCGCGATGGGCTGCTGCGCGACGATCTTTTCTATCGCATCTCCACGATTACGATTCATGTTCCGCCACTGCGGGAGCGCAGCGAAGACATTCAATTGCTGACCGAGCATTTCCTGCATATGTATGCGCAGAAATACGATCGTCAAATTGGCGGCGTTTCGCAGGCTGCTTATCAGCGGCTGTTTGGCCACCCCTGGCCCGGCAACGTTCGCGAACTGCAAAACGTGCTGGAGCGTGCAGTTTTATTGGCCAAGGGGAATCGCATCGAGCCAGTTGACCTGCCGTTTGATAACGGCGCGGTCCCTGAAGGAAGCCCGGCCAGTGTGGATTGGGACGTGCCCCCGAACATGACACTCGAGGATATAGAACGACTCGTGATTGAGAAAACCCTGCAGCGCACGAATGGAAACAAACAGGCGGCAGCGAATCTCCTGGGAATTTATCGGCCGCGGCTGTATAGCAAGATTCGCAAGTACAACATCGACGTGCCGTCGCTGATATCAACCTAGTTCGAGAGTTCTCGGATTTCCGACCTAAGATCTTTAGCGCTGAGAGCGCAGGCATCCTGCCTGCCCTCATCTACCCATCTGCTTGATGAAATTGATCAAGAGCCAACCCCAAACCGAAGGCCGTTTGCAGAGCATCGATGCCCTCCGCGGCATTGCTGCATTGGGCGTGGTGTTTTACCACGCTGTAGCACAAACGACGAACGCGGTGCCGCATAATTTCCTCCGCTGGCCCGTCAGATTCATTCAATATCTTAGTTCGTATGGTTACATCGGCGTCTTTCTCTTCTTCGTTATTTCCGGATTCTGTATCCACCTGCAGTGGGCGCGTTCGCGAGCAGCAGGAACGCCGCCCACAATAAAGTTCGGAGCCTTCTGGAAACGCAGAATCCGACGCCTCTATCCGCCTTACATATTTGCCCTCGCGCTGTTCTTTCTCATGGCTGCGCTTTCGACGGGTATCGACGTCACACACTTCTTTGTCTACGACGTCGTGATGCACCTATTGATGCTGCACAATCTTGATCCTCACACCTGCTACAGCATCAATGGCGTGTTCTGGACGCTCGCCGTTGAGGAACAACTCTACCTCGCCTATTTTCTATTGCTCTTCTTGCGCACGCGATGGGGTTGGGGGCCGACGCTGATAGTCTGTGCGGCTGCTCGAGTGGGCTGGTTTCTATTCAGTCATGCTGTTTGGGTCGTGGCTGGCATCGGCGTGCCCGTTCCTGAAGCAGCAGCCTCGCATTGGTTCACCTGGGCACTCGGGGCGCTGGCGGTGGAGGCAGTCTACGGATTAGTTAAACTTCCGAAGTGGTGTGGCAACTTATGGATCGGCGGCGTTGCTATTGTTCTTGCGTCGGCCACATCAGTTCTCTTGCCGGTCACACAAAAGGACACGCTGCTTCACGACGGGGCCTGGCTTTTGATGCATCCGGCGTGGGGATTGGGATTTTTCATTCTGGTGAATCGCGCCGTGCAATCTGAACACGCGTGGGCCGCTCAATTACGTCAGCCTCGAATCCTGCCGCGGCTCGTTTCGATTGCGGCAACTATCGGAGTCTTCTCTTATTCGCTTTACCTCACTCACGAACTCGTCATCATGCAGTCGTGGTGGTTCGTACACCCTTGGCTACCGCCAATGGTCAACACAATGCTAATTGTCGTGCCCGCTACCATTGCGTTTGCCTGGTTGTTCTTCCAGTTCTGTGAGAAGCCGTTTATGAGGAAGATTGAGCGAACGTTAACAGAAGAACGCCGAGCGGAAGAACCTGTGTTTGCTGGAAGCAATCCCCCGCTGCCTGACGAAGCCTAAACATTGCAGAACTAAATTAATTCATAGGTCGCGACGCTTGTCGGCGTTTCAAAACACCGCACCTTGAAAATCTGCACACGGTCGTCGCCTACCTTCGCCGCCACGCGCTCCAGAATGTACTTCGCGAGGTTCTCGGCTGAAGGCTGTAGTTCGACAAACGGTTCCAGCTCGTTGATGTTTCGATGGTCGAGATATTGCACCACTTCATCTGCGGCTTCTTTTAACTCCACGAAATCCACGAGCAAGCCGATGTTGTCCAGTTCCCTGCCGCGCGCAAAAATCTCGATGCGGTAGTTGTGGCCGTGCAGGTTTTCACACTTGCCCTTATAGCCGCGCAGTTGGTGCGCGCTCGAGAAGTTGCGCTCGATCATGACTTCAAATTGTCCGGGCATCCTATCCTTTCCCGCCTTTGGACCGCGCCGCTTCTTCCATTTTCTTTCGCAAACTCAGCGGGCGCATGTCGGTCCAAACCTCTTTGATGTAGGCCAGACACTCTTCCTTCGGGCCAGACTTGCCCACATCATTCCAGCCCAGCGCGTTCTCGCGGTCAGCCGGCCAGATTGAATATTGCTCTTCGTGGTTGATCACCACTTTGTAGATTGTGTTGTCTTCCCTTTCGTCTCGACTCATACGCGTTCCTCCCGGTTGATAGCAGTGCGCTTCTGTCAGAACCGCCTGCGTTAGCGGGCGGGCAAGTGCGCTTCGTCATGAAGCTTGGTTATGGCGGTAAAAGGCCCGCCCGCTAACGCAGGCGGTTCTGACAAGATCTACCGCGCCACAGCTTCGCTGACTTCAAACATGCGTGCGAGGTCATTAATATTGCTCGTAACGCGGCACTGCGGCAAGCTCTTCAAAAACAATCGGCCATAACTCTTCGTCGTCAGACGCGGATCAAGCACGGCCAGCACGCCGCGATCAGTCGTGCTCCGGATCAGCCGGCCCAGTCCCTGCTTCAAACTAATGATCGCCTGCGGCACGCTATATTCAAAAAAACTCGAGCCGCCTTCGTCTTCAATGTAACGCTGGCGCGCGGCCACGATTGGATCAGTTGGCACAGCAAATGGCAACTTATCAATAATTACGCACGACAACTGTTCGCCGCGCACGTCAACGCCTTGCCAGAAACTCGACGTCGCAAACAACACCGCGTTCGGAGTTTGGCGAAACTTTTCCAGCAACCTGCCTTTCGCGGCGCTGCCTTGTAAGAAACAGGGGTATTCAATTTCGGGCATGGCGAGTTCGTAAAGCGACTGCATCCCGGCGAGGCTGGTCGACAGCACAAACGCGCGGCCTTCCGTGGCGTTGACGATCTTGATTACTTCCAGACCTGCTGCTTCGGCCCATTCGCGCGAACGCGGGTCGGGCATCTTCGCAGGCAAATACAAAAGCGCCTGGCTTTGATAGTCGAAAATTGATTCAGCAATCAAGTCTGACGCCGAGTTCAGGCCCAAACGCTCGCGGATAAACGAAAAGTTTCCCGCACTCGAAAGCGTTGCGGAGGTCAGCACCACGGTATCGACCTTGTCGAATAGCTTGTCTTCCAGCAGTCCCGAAACATCGATGGGCGACGCGCGCAGAAATATGCCGCGCCCGCGCCGCTCCGTCCAGAATACAAACTTCTTATCGGCGCCGGTAACAATAAACTGTAAATCAAACTTCGTTTGGCGAATCCGCCGCACCAGATTCTCAACTTCGGGCGGCTTTTCTTTCAGTGCGTCCAGCGTAGTTTCCAATCGCCCCAGAGCACCATCGAGAGCGATGTAGAGTTCGCCGAGCGGAGTGGATTGCAGATCGCCATCGGCGTCTCGTTTGGCAAACGTGTTGGGAATTATCGGATAGCGTCCTTCTTCTCCTCGTCCTTCGCGAAAGCCCATCCAGAAATTGTCAGCAAAGCGGATCACGCGCGCGGACGTCTTCGTTATCTCGCGATCTGCTTCGGCCTCTTCGTAAGGGATCGCGCCGACGTCGCGGATCAGGTCGTCGATCTGATAGTTGGAAACCTGCGCACCGAAGTATTCGGAAGCCACATCTTCAATCAGGTGCGCTTCGTCCAGGATCACCGCCGTGTAGTCAGGCAGCACACTGCCGAAGTTGCTGTTGCGGAGCGCCAGGTCAGCAAAAAACAGGTGGTGGTTGACAACTACGATGTCGGCGTCGATGGCGCGTTCGCGCATGCGGGTGATGAAGCAGGCGTTGAAGTCGGTGCACTTCTGGCCCAAACAAGTCTCGGAGCGCGCGTCAATGTGTCGCCAGAAAGAAAGCGACTCCGGCAGATTTGATAACTCGGCGCGGTCGCCCGTCGGCGATCCTTTGGCCCAGTGAATCACGTCGTCGAAGTAGTCAACTTCGTCAAGACCGTCGAGCACCGGCGAACTCTCCGCGCGCCCGAGACGATGAAGACAGACGTAATTGTTGCGTCCCTTCATGTAGGCCGCTTTGAAACCCTTCGGCAGCACGCTCTGAAGAAAAGGAATGTCCTTCTCCATCAACTGCTCCTGCAAATTCTTTGTGCCGGTGGAAATGATTACGCGTCCACGCCCGCCGAGCGCGGCAGCAACTGCGGGAACCAGGTAAGCGAGTGTCTTGCCTGTGCCCGTGCCCGCTTCGACAATTAAATGTTTGCGATCCTCGAAGGCACGCATCACCGCCCGCGCCATATCAATCTGGCCGGGACGATGCTCGTATTCGGGATGGGCCTGGGCGATTAGACCGTCAGGCCCGAAGATTTCGATCATAATTCTTTAATTCTTCTAAGGCTAGAAATCAGCGATTTGTCTATGCTCTGCCATCTATCAATCGCTTGATCCAATATTCCGAGAGCTGCGTCGTGGTTAGGAATCGATTGCCATCCGACGTGCGCCAGCCAGTTCTGCGAGTTGCATCAAGGTCAAAGGCATAGTTGAGAGAGTACTTGGGCGTGCGAAGAACCATTCTTTCTCCCATGAACCGTCCCTCTTCCCAAATTTTCGAATATTAGCCCTGACTGATACAAACTGTTGCCGGCGCTGTTGTACCAACGGACGCTAAATCCTGTGCCCCTAATTGAAACCTCACATGATTTGCTACCGGTGCTGTTATATCGGATTTGCACTTGCGGAATTCGAGAGCTTACGTTTTCGGAGTGTGACTTGAATTCATCAAACAGCTGCTTGACTTCCTGCGTTGCTGTCTCCACCGCTTGGTATGAGTCTCGCCATTGTCTGCGATCGGTATTGAGTTCAATTGCTCGCGCCACAATCGCCGCTCGATCAAGGACACTCTCACTTCTCACCTGTCCACCCACAGACTGCACACGGGCCTCAATTGCACCTGCAACTCCATCAACCCCGTGTCGTGCAAAACCGAGATAGAGCCTCGTCGGAGGCAACCATACCGGAGGATTTGCAGCGTCGAGTTTCACTAACAACACGAACTCGTGACCTTCGTTGAAACCGCGCGTTCTGATCGCATTTTCCTCGACACGGGTCCAACGCGTCTGGCCCCAACCTTCACGATAAAGAACCACCACTATCCGTGATTCTTCGGCAAAGACCTGCGAGAATCTGTCAACACCGTCGGTTCCTGCAAGCTCATCCTGACGTTCAGAGTAGACAAATATTCCTACGTTGAGACGGTCCCTGATTCGGTCTCCTATCTCAACGGCGATTAGTTCATCATCCTGCAGAAATGAGAGCGCGGCTTCGTATTTGTATTCTTGGCTCACCAAAGTTATTCAATGCTGCTTCCAGCCGCGTTCACGCGGCTTTCCCGAAGGGCTTCTAGACCAGCGCTTGTAGCGCTGGGGCCGCGGAGGTAGCCGCAACGCTTAGCGCGCTTCAGCGTGCTTTTTGCCAGCTTTAGCTTTCTTCGTCTTCATCATGAGCGATCTTTTCCAACCGCTCAACACCTGTTCCCTTTCGATGATGCTCTTTCTGATTGCGGAGGTAGTTTATCACCCACTCCAGATCCTTGTTTCCAAAACTCACAACACCATATCCCGCTTGCCAGTCCAGTAACTTTCGATTAACAAGTTCATGATTAACGTGGTGCGAACTTGCGCCTTTGAGTTTCCCAATCCACTCGCTTATCAAGAGAGTTGGAGGAATGCTTGCCGCCAGATGGACGTGGGTTTCTGTGCCTCCAACCTCATGAACGAAGACTCCCTTGGTTTGGAGCGCGTAGTGCTTCAGATACTTGTGCAATCGTGGCTCGATTACTTCACTAATAATCGGCTGGCTTTCCTTCACATGCCAAGTGATGTGCAGATTGATCTCAGAGTAAGAGCGATTAGACATCGGCTAAAGCCTCATGAGGTAAGCCTGCTGAAGCAGGCTGAACTGTCGTTGCCCTGCTAGCCCCAGCCGTAAAACGGCTGGTCTACCAGCCCTGCGGGAAAGCCGCGTGAACGCGGCATCCGAAGCTATGCACCCATCGCGTCGGGTCGATGCTCGCGCTTCAAGCGCTTCGCATATAGCGGAAATCGTCCGGCCAAATCTGCAACGCCCTGCTGCACCTTGGCGCGCACCTCTTCGGACTCCGGCGCGTGAATGATGTCCGCGATCAGCCTTCCGATCTCTTGCATCTCCGGTTCCTTCATTCCGCGAGTCGTGACCGCGGGTGTGCCGATGCGAAGCCCAGACGCAACGAAGGGTTTGTTTTGATCAAACGGAATCGTGTTCTTGTTAACCGTGATGTCCGCAGCTTCGAGTGCCTTCTCGGCAACCTTGCCGGTTACACCCTTGCCGTCCATCCAAACGTCAACCAGCATAAGGTGATTGTCCGTGCCTCCGGAAACGAGTCGCAGTCCCTGCTCCTGCAACTCCGCCGCAAGAGCTTTTGCATTCGCCAGAATTTGCCGCTGATATTCTTTGAAGTCGTCACGCAAGGCCTCGCCAAAAGCTACAGCTTTGGCGGCAATGATGTGGACGAGCGGCCCACCCTGCACGCCGGGAAAAACTTTTCGATCAATTTCCTTGGCGTGTTCTTCTTTGCACAGAATCAGCCCGCCGCGTGGGCCGCGAAGGGTCTTGTGCGTCGTCGTCGTGACGTAGTCGGCATGTGGCACGGGTGATGGATGCAGCCCGACAGCAACGGGTCCGGCGATGTGGGCAATGTCGGCAAACATGCGCGCCCCGACGCTCTTCGCGATCTCGCCGATGCGTTTGAAATCGATGATGCGCGAATAAGCAGACGCGCCACAAACCAATAATTTTGGCTTGTGCTCCTCGGCTATCCGCTGCAACTCGTCGTAATCAATCTGTTCGGTCTCGCGCGAGACGCCGTAGTCCGCAACCTTGTAACTGATGCCCGAAAAGTTCATCGGATGGCCGTGCGTGAGATGGCCGCCGTGGGAAAGATTCATCCCCAGGATCTGATCGCCATACTGAATCGCCGCCAGATAAACGGCGGTGTTAGCTTGTGCGCCGCTATGTGGCTGCACGTTCGCGTGCTCCGCGCCAAAGATCTCTTTCGCACGATCTATCGCCGTTTGTTCGACAACGTCAGTCCACTCACAACCGCCGTAATAACGTTTGCCCGGATACCCCTCAGCGTATTTATTTGTGAACACGGAACCGGCGGCTTCGAGCACGGCTTCGCTGACGAAATTTTCGCTGGCGATCAACTCGAGGCCGTTTGCCTGGCGTGCGACTTCGTTGTCGATAGCCTCGGCGATTACAGGATCAACTTCGGCGAGTGATGCGTTTCTTGAATCTGTCATTTTGATCTGGTTCCTATTACTTGAAATGAGCCCTCCCACGGTCGGGCTAGTGCCCTACTGTTGCCCCGGCACTGACTGCCGCCTGCTCCTGTCGTCTGCCGCCTACTATTCTATCTTCTTCACCCGATCTCCATGCCGACCGCCTTCGAAGTTTGAGCTGAACCAAGCGCGGACTATGTCGGGGATCTGTTCCTGCGGGGTCGTGCGCGCACCAATCGCCAGGACGTTGGCGTCGTTGTGTTGGCGCGCGAGTCGCGCAGTTTCTTCTGACCACGCGACGGCGGCGCGAACGCCGGGAACCTTGTTCGCCGTGATGGCCATTCCGGTGCCGGAGCCGCAAACCAACACACCCTGTTCGGCACGCCCCTGCGCCACTTCGTTCGCAACTTTGCGCGCGTAGTCAGGGTAGTCTACCGACTCTTCCGAGCCGGTCCCGAGGTCGTCAACCTCCAGCCCCAGCTCATGCAACAACGGCTTCAAGCGTTCCTTCTCGGCATAACCGGCATGATCGCTCGCGAGCGCGATTTTCATTATTAGGTCTCCGTCCAGATTAAAAGATGCAGGAGTGGATGGTACATCACGGTATGAACGGTCGCAACGCGCAAGGATTTTAAGTAGTGGGTCAGTTTGATGGTGGCACGCGCATCTTGCGCGTGATTCACGGGCGGGACGCCCGTGCCACTCTCTGGCAGTTAAAATCCGCGGGAGCTGCACATGGCGCAGTGGTCACAAGGCTTGCCACCTGGCTCGATCGTGCATTGCTTTTCCTTCTCGAAGAAATCCACCAACTCGGTGACAGTCGCTTCTTCGACGCCGAATTTTTCCTGGCTGGGATGCGAATATGAAGAGTTGATGCCGGCGAGCCAGGGCGAGTGTGTGGCCGGCGCTCCGCTCGGCGTGTTCGAGAAGGATTGCCCGGCATTCGACAAACTGAAGTTTGTCGGACTGTGCTCAGGTTCCGAACTGACCTTCGCTTCGAGCTGAGAAATCTTTCGCTGAAGTTCACTAAGACCAGCACGAACTGCAGCCAACTCCGCGCTGACTGCGCCGCGAGGCTGCGCACGGCTGGGGGTCGCCTCGCCGCTGCTGGAAATTCGCCGAGCAATTCGCTCGGCCATTTCGCGCGCATGATCCAATTCAGTGCTCATTTCTTGGTCGAGCAGACAGAGAAGACTGTCTGCCCTATTCATCCTTCAACAAGTCAACGTAATCCACTACTCCGACAATTGCTGAATCGATGGCCGCGCCCGGCTTTCCAGTCGCAGCAGTTGAAGCTCCCCAGCCTTCCTGCACAATCAAAACCTGGTCGCCAACTCCAGCGTCAACCGCGTTGAGTGCCAGCAAAGTGTTTGGCATCTCTTCGCCTTCGGGGGTGATCTGCTGACACAGCATTACGCTCGCGTTCTCGTAACGCTGGTTTTTCCTGGTGGCGACGACGTTGCCGATGACACGTGCGAGTAGCATTTAGTTAAATAAAAAGTGTTCGCGCCTTCGGCGCTCATTGCAGGCAGGATGCCTGCGCTCCCAGCGCCCGGCGCTTATTCGACGGTGCGGCCGGACCACCTTGAAGTTTGCTTGCCGTTCGTCACGTGCGCATCGGAATCAACGATACCGATGATCGTGCAATCGGTAGGTGTGTCCTCACGCTTGAAAGGAAAGCTCGCTTCCTTCCCGCGACACCAAAACACCAACTCACCCACGCCGGCGCCAACCGAGTCAACGGCGACCAACGGCTTCCCTGTAGCTTCGAGATCTTTGTTGAGAGTTTGGACGACGAGGAGTTTGCGACCTTCGAGGGATTCGTTCTGAACGGTTGCCACCACCGTCCCGATAACGCGAGCAAGTTGCATTTTGAAGTCGCCAGTTTTCAGTCGTGAGTCGCGAGTCTTAGGGCCGTCTCATTTTCAATCCCCCACAAAAGACTGGAGACTTGAGACTGAAGACTTCAGTTGTTGGGGACGTCTACCGTGTCAATGATGCCGACTATCGCCGCGTCGACCGGTGCGTCTTTCATTCCCTGAGCCAGTCGCGCGCTCGACCCAGCCACCACCAAAACTCGCTCATGAAAGCCGGCGCCGACGGTGTCAACCGCCACGACGTAGCCCGTCGTATCGCTGCCATCCACATTTACCGGACGCACGATGAGCAGCTTCTTACCAAGCAGACGTTCGTCTTTTTGGGTCGAAACGACGGTGCCGAGAATACGCGCGATGATCATGCTTAACCGCGGGTCAGGCCAATTGGGAGTGCATCGTCAACACTGCCGTGCGGACGCGGAATCACATGCACGCTGACCAGCTCACCGACGCGACGCGCCGCCGCAGCGCCGGCATCTGTTGCCGCTTTCACCGCCGCGACATCGCCGCGCACGATGGCAGTGACAAATCCAGCGCCGATTTTTTCGTAGCCCACGAGGGTGACGTTTGCGGCTTTGACCATTGCATCCGCCGCTTCGATCATCGCGACCAGGCCTTTGGTTTCAACCATGCCGAGTGCTTCTTGTGGCATTCAGGTGCTCCTATACAAAGTAAATAGTAAATCGTGAATGCTGAATAGTAGACGACTTTTCCGTCTTTTACCATTCAACATGCACCGTTCACTTTTACCAAACGTTACCCGCCGTCACGCTGTGCGCGGCTTGAGTAAGTAACTCCAAAAGCTCTTCTCTCGTTAGCGTAATCTTCCCGGAACCGTTGATCGCCATTCCTTCGCTTTGCGTGGTGCGCGCCGGGCGGTCGCCGGTTGCACAGGACATCTGCGTGTCGTGCAAATAACCGCAGGCCTGGCAGCGCGCGCTCTCGCCCAGATATCCCGCCGCCTCGCGCACGTTGATCAGTTTCTCAATCGCATCAGCGGGCAAGTTTTTTGAACCGCCCAGCATGCGCGCGAGGATCGCTATGCGCGCCGTGTGTTCAAGCGTTTCCAGCCGGTCAAACGCCTGCCAGAGATCCGATCCGTAAGCCACGGCACCATGATTCGCCATCAACAGCGCATTGTGATGCTTCACTAACGGCCGCATGGCGATGCTCAGTTCATCCGTCGACGGCGTGCCGTAGGCAGCCAAAGGCACGCAGCCAAGCGTCAGGATCACTTCGGAAAGAATCGGCTGATCGATCGCGAGCCCGGCAACGGCGAACGCAGTGCCGTGTGGCGGATGCGCATGGCAAACGGCCTTAACGTCAGGACGCTCCTGGTAAATCAGCAGATGCATCGCCAGCTCGCTCGAGGCTTTCGTCTTACCCAGTGGGTTGCCGGAATCGTCTGTGATCGCGAGGGAGTCTTCAGTCATCCGGCCTTTGCAGGTCATCGTCGGCGTCGCGACGATGCGGCCGTCGTCGAGCCGCACGCTAACGTTGCCGTCCGAAGAGACGACGTAGCTGCGCTCATACAAGAGGCGGCCGATATTTACTATTTCACGCCGTGCGGTTTGCTCGTCCATTTCGCGTCCGACTACAACTCCTGTTCATTAAGTTCAGTGACATCTTCGGCGCGAGCAGCACGCCGGCGATTTGTCACCGCGCTGACCGCTGGCCGCGCCAGAAAGTAGGATAACGATTCAAGCGAGGTCGTCAGATCAACTGTCTTGACCTTCACATCCAGGCGCGCGCTGAACGAAGCCGGAGCGAAGTTTAGTACAGCCTTGATTCCCGCCGACATGATCTGATTCAGCACCCTTTGCGCGACGCGTGCCGGCACGGCAATGACCATCACATCTATCGACTCCTGCTTGACCACTCGCGGCATAGTCTTAACGTCGAGCACTGCCACGTTGTCTTCGCCAATCCGTTGTCCGATTTTTTCTTCGTCGTTATCAAACAGCGCCACTACGGTGAAGTTAGACCGCGAGAAGCCGCGATAGTTTGCCAGCGCGGTCCCCAACCTTCCCGCGCCCACGATCGCGACGCGATGAGGCTTGTCCAGACCCAGAATCCTGATGATATGCTCGCGTAAGTCTTCAACGTAATAACCTACCCCGCGGACACCGAATTCCCCGAAGTAGCCCAAATCCTTCCTGATTTGCGCGGAGTTGAGGTTAAACTGTTCAGCCAACGCCTGCGATGAAATGCTTTTGATCCCCGCCTCAGAAAGTGTGTTGAGACAGCGAAGGTAAACGCTCAAGCGATTCGTGGTTAGTTCGGAAATCTTTTCTGACTTCATCTTGCGGGGCTCCAGAGCTTCCAGTATAGACCGAATGCGATTTCAATGTAACGCACGCCTGTTAGTTTGCGTCAGGCCAGAGCGCATCGCTAAACAGTATCCAAATAACGAACACGCAAACTAACAGGCGTGCGTTACACAGTGACCGAACCGAGCGTTGCCGAACGCGGCACCCATCAACTACAATCGCGCCGTTTTGAGCCGCGGCAGTTTCTGAAAAATCTTCCCAATGATTGCACACTTATCCGGCACTCTTCTTTCCAAACAGGCCACTTCCGTAATCCTCGATGTCAACGGCGTTGGCTATGAAATTACCATCCCCGTTTCGACTTTTTATGATCTTGAAGAACCGGGCACAAATGTGCAGCTTCGAATCTACACGCATGTTCGCGAGGACGCGCTCCAGCTCTATGGCTTTAAAACCGCCCGCGAACGCGAACTTTTTTTGCGTCTGATCTCAGTCAGCGGTATTGGACCGAAGCTCGGCATCACATTGCTTTCGGGTATGGGCGCCGACGAAATCATCGCCTCGATTCGAACAAACAATCTGGCGCGGCTGACTTTGATTCCTGGCGTGGGCCGAAAAACTGCTGAACGACTAGTGGTGGAATTACGTGATAAAGTCGCTTCACTTTCCTCCGCCGAACTGGAAGAAGAGTTGGGCGCACGAACGCCGGCCGGTGCGCCGGTACTGACCGAAGACTCAATGCGCGCAGACGTTCTTTCCGCGCTCTTGAATCTTGGTTATCAAAGAAATTCGGCGGAGAAAGCAGTGACCTCGGCGGTGGATGAAGGTGGCGATATTTCGGTGGAGTTGATCTTGCGCCGCAGTCTGCGCAAGCTGGCAAAGGTCTGAAGTAACGCAAACTGTTAGTTTGCGGAATGCTTCGGTTGAGGCCGGAAGTTCAGATTACAACCTTCAGGTTGCCCGTCTTGGACAATGCGCAAGCCAAAGCTTGTACTCTAAACTGGGCCAAAAAAGGTAAGGACGCAAACTAACAGTTTGCGTTACAAAAGTTATGTCTAGCGAAGAACCAGCGCGGGTGCGCGACACACCGCTGAGCGACGATGAACGACAGTTTGAATCCACTGTTCGTCCGTCGAAGCTGGCGGAGTACATCGGCCAGGGCCAGGTAAAGGAGAATCTGCGCGTCTACATGAAGGCTGCGCTGCGCCGGAAAGAAGCGCTCGATCATGTCCTGCTCACGGGCCCGCCGGGTTTGGGTAAAACGACCCTCGCCCACATCATCGCTAACGAAATGGGCGCGGAACTTCGCTCGACCGCCGGCCCCGCCATCGAAAAAGCCGGCGACATTGCCGCGCTGCTCACGAACCTGCAGGAAGGCGACGTCCTTTTCATTGACGAGATCCATCGTCTGTTGCCCGCGCTGGAGGAAAAACTTTATCCGGCAATGGAGGACTACCAACTCGATTTGCTGATCGGTCAGGGAGCAGGCGCGCGATCCATCAAACTCGAACTACCGAAATTCACGCTCGTGGGCGCGACCACACGCGCGGGGTTACTGACAGCGCCGTTGCGTGGGCGTTTCGGCATCGTCTTCCATCTGGACTTCTATCCACACAAAGAGCTCGAAGTTATCTGCACGCGCTCCGCGGAAATTCTTGGTGTAGAGATTGATGCCGACGGCGCTCGCGAAATCGCCCGCCGCGCGCGTGGGACTCCGCGCATAGTTAATCGGCTGCTGCGGCGCGTGCGCGACTATGCCGAAGTGGATTACGACGGGCGGATAACTCGAGAAGTCGCAAATGATGCGTTGAATCGAATGGAAGTGGACACGTTTGGACTCGACGAGATGGACCGCAAACTCTTGTTCACCATCATCGAAAAATTTAGTGGCGGGCCAGTAGGTCTGGGCACCATTTCAGCGTCGATTCACGAAGAAAAAGACTCAATTGAAGAAATCATCGAACCCTATTTGATCCAAATCGGTTTTCTTGATCGCACGCCGCGCGGCCGCATGGCCACGCGCCTGGCCTATGACCACTTCGGCATCCCGATTCCCGGTTCTCTTAAGCCTAGCCTGTTCGATTCCCAATGAAGAATTTGTTAGGGTGTTGCTCTCATTTTGGCACATTGCAACACGCGATGGGTTCTGATCGTTAACTCAAGAGCCCTTTCTTTATTCGGATTATGAGAAAGCTTTCATCATTCTCCCGCGACACGTTTGGCGTCCGCAATCGCGGGCCCTGGCGATCCATCGTGAGTCATACGTTTCATCAGTTCGATGAGAATGACCTCTTCACTTCCGCGGCGGCCATGAGCTACTTCGGTCTGATGGCGCTGTTCCCCGCGTTGTTGCTGCTGCTCGCAATAGGTAACCAGATAACGGCCGCTACTGAATTGCTCACCCGCGCCGTTGAAGTTTATCCGGGGTCCGGAAAGTTTCTGCGGGAAACGATTCGGTCGCTTTCAACGGTCAGCAAGGGGGTTGTGGTCACTTGCGTCATCGTTGTGTTGTGGGCTGGCTCGTGGGTGTTCGCGGTCATCGAGCGCGCGCTCAATCGAATTTGGGGAGCAACTTCGCGGACGTTCTGGCACGGTCGCGCGCTGACCATCGGCATGATTGGCATCATCGGAGTGCTGCTGGCGTCGTCAGTGATGATTACGTCTCTCGTCGTGGCCCTGAGGGAAATAGCGGGCCGCCTGTCTCCGCGCCAAATCGCTCGTTATCCGATTCTGCTTTCGGTGGGCAGCGCCTTCTGGCAGTTGATTTTTGCGATTCTCAGTTTGCTGGTCACGGTCGTGCTCTTCGTCATCATTTACCGTTTTATGCCCAAGGCCGAAGTAACTTTGCGCGATACCCTTCCCGGCGCAATTCTTGCCGGCCTCTTGTGGGAAGTCGCCAAATACGTCTTTGCCTTGAGCGTAAACTATTTTCACTACGACCAAATTTACGGATCAGTCGGCGCAGTGGTCGCAGTCCTAACCTGGAGCTATTTTTCCAGCCTGATCCTTTTGTTTGGCGCGCAACTTACCGCGGTGTTTCACCGCGAACATCCGCATTTCCCTTCGCCGGCGATTCTGTAAGTTCTGCGCACGGTCCGCATGCACATCTCTGAATTCGATTACGAGCTTCCCGAAGAGCTGATCGCGCAACATCCGCTCGAGCGGCGTGATGCGTCGCGAATGCTGGTCGTTAACCGCGAAAGCCAAAGCTTCGCGGAGGCTGGTTTTACTGACTTTCCAAACCTGATTCGCGCTGGGGACGTGGTGGTGGTCAACAATACACGGGTGTTTCCGGCGAGGCTGATTGGACAACGCGATCCGTCTGGCGGGCGAGTTGAGATTTTACTTGTCCGTGAGATTGAAACCGCTGTTTGGGAAGCGCTCGTTCGTCCGGCGCATCGACTAAAAGCCGGCGAGCGCATTCGCTTTGGAGAGTCTGCTTTGCGTGCCGAGGTAATCGGGTCGACCGAAAGGGGGATGCGACTGCTCAGATTTGAAGGCAGTCAACCGATCGAAACATTGCTTGCAGAAGTAGGCGAGACACCGCTACCACCCTACATTCGGCGTCCCGAGGGAACCACCAGCGAGGACAGCGCGCGCTATCAAACCGTCTTCGCTCAGGAAAAAGGGGCGGTCGCGGCTCCAACTGCCGGGCTCCACTTCACGCCCGAAGTTGTCGGAAAGTTAAGAGCGCTCGGGGCTGGCGTTGTCGAAATCACTTTGCATGTCGGCTATGGGACGTTTGAGCCGGTGCGCGTGGACAGTGTCGAACAGCACCGGGTTGGTTCGGAGTTTTATGAAATTAGCGAAGAAGCT
This sequence comes from Pyrinomonadaceae bacterium, assembly GCA_031392315.1. GTDB lineage: Bacteria > Acidobacteriota > Blastocatellia > Pyrinomonadales > Pyrinomonadaceae > PSRF01. The sequence continues at coordinate 18,335 of JANMVC010000573.1, forward strand.
GCGCAAGTGATTAACGAGAGTCGCGGACGTGGCGGCCGCGTGGTAGCAGTTGGCACGACGACGACGCGCGCGCTCGAGTCGTCAGTTAACGGCGACGGGATCGTTATGGCAGCACAGCAGCAGACCAAACTAACCATAACTCCCGGCTACAAATTTCAGGTCGTTGATTGTCTGCTGACAAACTTTCATCTGCCGCGTTCGTCTTTGCTGCTGCTGGTCTCTGCCTTCGCCGGAAAGGAACTAACGCTCGGAGCATATCGTCATGCCGTCGCGGAACGGTTTCGTTTTTACAGCTACGGCGATTGTATGTTTGTGATCTAGTGATCATGGAAACGATGGTGTTAGACTACTGACAATCCCTGACGATGTAGTTTGTTTTGACGCAAATGGCTGTAATCAAGAAAATTCGTTCGCGCTGGTGGTCGCAACCGGCTGAGGAGTATCCGCACGAAGTCGAGATCGAACGTAGCGTGCCGACAGCGGTGGGCACACGCTACGATATTCGGCCACTGGCGATTTCTCATCTCGAGGAGTGCTGGCGGCTGGATCAGCGATGTTTCGTTGACGGCGAAGCGTATAGCAGGGAGACCTTCGAGTATCTTTTGACTGCTCCGGAATCAGTGTCGTTTCGCGCGGCGTCTCCCGGTGGAACGATGGTAGGATTCGTTATCGGTTTAATCGAACCGGACCACACCGGACACATCACCACTGTGGGTGTAGCGCCCGACCACCGCCGCCGTAATCTCGCCAAACGGTTAATGTCGGAAGTGGAGAAAGGCTTCAAACAGCGGAACGTGCGACTCGTGCGATTGGAAGTCAGATCCCTCAATATTCCGGCCCAAAAGCTCTATGAGCGCCTCGGTTATGCGGTAACGCAACGGCTGCCAAAATACTATTCAAATGGCGGCGACGGATTGTTGATGCTGAAATCACTCGAGTAATTGCGCATCGTTGGCCGGTTCAAATGCAGACGATCCAAACATAAAACGATCCACCAAATCACACGAAAGGCACTCGACTCTACCAGCCTCGATTTCGTGTGGTTTCGTGGATCGTTTATTTTCGCGAACTACAGCTAGCTCTTGCGTAGTTCAGTCAGCACCTGCTTCGCCACAGCCTTCAAGGTATCAAACACCCCGGCTCCGGTCGACGCAACCGCCTCAACCACAGGTTCGTCTCTGCGCATTAGTTCAGCGGCTATGTCCGCGGCCGGAACCACATTCGGGAGGTCGCGCTTATTGAGTTGCAACACATAAGGGATCTTCATGAGGTCGTAGCCTTGCGTCTTCAAATTCTCTTCGAGGTTGTATAGCGACTCTATATTCGCGTCCATTCGTTCCTCTTGCGAATCTGCAACGAAGACAACTCCATCCACGCCCTTCAGGATAAGTTTGCGCGACGCGTCGTAAAACACCTGGCCCGGAACGGTGTAAAGATGAAAGCGCGTCTTGAAGCCGCGCACGGTGCCGAGTTCGAGCGGCATGAAGTCGAAAAACAAAGTACGGTCTGTTTCCGTGGCCAGGCTGATTAGCTTACCGCGGGCCTGCGGAGCCGTGGCCTCGAAGATGTGCTGAAGATTAGTAGTCTTACCGCAGAGACCGGGACCGTAGTAGACGATCTTGCAGTTGATTTCTCTTGAGGCGTAATTGATGAAGGTCATAATGCACTTACTCGTTGTGATTTATTTGAACAAACTGTCGATATCCTCATCGGTGATCTCCGCGAAGGGTGAATCGTCCTCGTCCGATTGTGCCTGGGTGATCTCTTCAATCATGGCCAACAGTTGGTGGGAGACTTGCCTGCTGCGGAGCTTGACGAGGCCCAGAGTCGAGCGCTCATCGAAAACCACGATCAGCAGCAACCGCCCGATCACAGAAATATGGATACTTTCGCGTTCGCCTTCATGGGAGAGCGTGGGAAATTCCTTTTCACCGATTAACTGCGCCATGCCGCCGGTCGCCGCCACGTTGCCCGCGGCCAACGAAGCAAGGCTCGTGGTATCAAGATTTCCCACCTCGCCCTGAACGGCGATTTCCTGGCCGTCTTTGTCCACCAAAAACACCACCCGCGAGACCGAATCCACTCGGAGTCGGGCAAGCACGGCTTTGATCTGATGATATTGACGCTCCCGAAGGAGAATAGGCGTGTCTGGCATCAATACAGTTCTCTTGGGAAAGAAGATGGGAAACCAACTTAACGAAGTGGGACCGATTTCAGGAGGGCACTACTTCTTGCAAACCGCTGAAGATATAGTGGTTTATGCACCACCTTCAAAAACTCAGAGCGGCCAGGTAAGGGATCCCGAAAGCCGCAAGGAACTGTAGCACAGCCAACAAAGCCCTTCAAGCGTTTTTCCTTGTTTGCCACTGCGGGTCAAAACGGCCCTCACGAACTCATCAAGAAGGCGCAAATCCTCTTTTTGCGTTGAATTAGGAGCGAGGCCATGTTACTCTCCGGTCGCTACTTCGCGCTATTTGCGTCCACGTTAACCCTTTCTCTCTTAAGTCTTAATATGAGCGCAGCACCAAAGAGTTTGAGACGTACAGCGTCACGCGCTACGGCGCGGCGCACGGCCCCGAAAGCGGCTGCCAAAAAGCGCGCTGCCAGTCCCAAGACGGCCCGTCCCAAGGCAAAAAGAGCCATCGCTCAAAAGGCGACCACACGCAAGATCGTCAAGGCGAAGGCCGCTCCCAAGAAAAAAGTTACACGCAAGACCGCAGCGAAAGCCAAGCCGGTTGTGAGACAGCGCGCGGTTAAGGCGGGCAAGAAAACCTCGTCACGCGCGGCAATTGCGCGGAAACCGCTGGCGAGATTGAAGAAGGCGGCCGCCAAACCTAGCGCTAAACCCAGCGTCAAGAAGTCGCAGAAACTCGCCGCAGTTCGCGCCCAACGGCCGGCATCGGTTGCCCCGCCGCCTCCACGGCAGCCCACGATAGCGGAGGCTGCGGCATTAAAGGCCTTTGAGCGGGCTCACAAGGAATTCACACACGGGCGGTTTGGGGAAGCCCGTAATCAGTTTCGCGCGCTGCTGGATAAGTATTCACAGGTTTCAGAAGTTGCGGCGCGCGTGCGCACTTACCTTGCCGTTTCAGAATCGCGATTGCGCACCGAAACCATGCTGCCTCGCGATGCCGATTCGCTTTATGACCGTGGCGTAATCGAACTTAACCGGGGCGAGTTTGTCGCCGCCCAGGAGATGTTTGAGCGCGCGCTAAAGCGAGAGCCGGAAGCCGCTCACATACACTACAGTCTCGCCGCCACGCGGGCGCGTCTCGGCGCTCTTGATCTCGCGCTGGAGTCTCTCCAGCGAGCTCTCGATCTCCAACCTAAGTTGCGTGTGCGGGCCCAACATGATCACGACCTGACTTCCCTGCGCAGCGATCCTGATTTTGACCGCCTGGTCTTTCAACCTCGCCCCTAGCGTTTGCGGCGAAGTCCTTCGCGTCCGAATTTAGCCATCCAACTATCTAGTTTCAAAGCCTTCACCTTTTAGGTATGATTCTGCTTGAAGCGCTCAAGCGCGTCCTGTTTAGGAGAGACCGAGTTGCCGAATTCCTTCGCGGAAAATCGTGGCCTTAACCTTGTTGCCCTTGGCGGCGGGACGGGCCTCTCAACTTTGCTTGCCGGACTGAAGCGGCTCGTCGGGGAACGCCAATCCGATTGGCTTCGCAACCTGGCAGCCATCGTTACGGTTTCGGACGACGGTGGCAGCTCCGGACGTTTGCGAGAAGAGTTGCAGATGCTGCCTCCGGGCGACATACGCAATTGCATGATCGCCCTCTCCGAAGATTCCACACTTCTCTCACGCCTGTTTCGCCATCGCTTCCGGGGCAGCGGCGAACTGGGTGGCCACAGCTTTGGCAATCTGTTCCTGGCAGCGCTCACGGAGGTCACCGGCGATTTCACCGAAGCGGTCCGGTTGTCTTCCGAAGTTTTGGCCAGCAAGGGTCATATCTTTCCCGCGACGATAAGCGACGTACGGCTGGTGGCGGAACTGGAGGACGGCACAGAGGTTCGCGGCGAGAGTCACATCAGCGCATCACGCGCGGCTATTCGTCGCTTGCGTCTTGAGCCTGAAGAATGCCTGCCTCTGCCGGAAGCGTTGCGAACGATTCGCGACGCCGATGTAATCACCGTCGGGCCAGGCTCGTTATACACAAGTATCTTGCCAAACCTTCTGGTCGCCAAAGTTTCCCTCGTCATCGGCGAGAGCCAGGCTACCAAGATTTTCATTTGCAACTTGATGACGCAACCCGGCGAAACAGATAACTACACCGCCCTTCAGCACCTGGAAACCGTAAAGCGATATGCACCGGAGATCGATTTCGATTTTGTAGTGGTCAACGATCGCCGCATTACCGCAGAGCAGGCCGAACGTTACGCGTTGGAGGGCGCACACCAGATTGGTATCGACGACGACTTAGTCGACTCGATTGCCGGCGTGGTCACCCAGTCAACTCGCGTCGTCCGCACCAACCTTCTTGAAGACGGCGAGAAAGTCAGGCACGACTCAGACCTCCTCGCCCGCATTGTCATCGAGTGTCGACAACAAGCCCGCACCTATGTGCCCGTGCCTGCATAGCCATGGATCCCATCAAACACATGGAGCAGCCGCCTCGCCAAGACAATCAACCGCTTGACGTACTCATTCTTGCCGCTGGACTGGGCACCAGAATGAAATCCGGCAAAGCCAAGGTGTTGCACAAACTCGGGGGCTCGCCGCTCATCGCTTACGTCTGCCGGGCAGCGCAAGCCCTGGGCCCTCGCCAAATCTATGTAGTCGTCGGACATCAATCCGCTGAAGTTGAAAGAGCTGTTAGGACCGAAGCTGAGGGGATCGCTCAGTTTGTGACCCAAAGCGAACAGCGTGGCACCGGCGATGCGGTGATGGCCGCAAGAGAACAACTGGAAAACCAGAATTCACTGGTGCTCATTCTGTCCGGCGACGTCCCGATGATTCGCAGCGAAACATTGCAAGGCTTCCTCGACCACCATCGTTCGAGTGGCGCTGCGTGCTCGATTCTCAGCGTGCGCCTGGAGAATCCCAGGGGCTACGGCCGAGTTATCCGTAACGACGCTGAACAGTTCATTAAGATCGTCGAGCAGAAAGATGCATCACCTGAGGAACAAACGGTGAAGGAAATTAACTCAGGCATCTATTGTTTCGACTCGCTCAAACTGTTTTCCGCGCTGGCGCGAGTTACTCCTTCAAACAATCAGGGCGAGTTTTATTTAACTGACGCTCCGGAAGTATTGCTGGCGGATGGCGAACACGTGAATGTCTATCTCCACTCCGATGCGCGGGAAGTTTCCGGCATTAACACGCGGGCAGAACTCGCGGAGTTTGAAAATCTGATGCGCCGCGGCACCATCCGTCGGCTAATGGTCGAATCAGGTGTGACGTTTATCGACCCATCGCACGCTTACGTCAGCGCGGATGCGACGCTCGGCCGCGACTGTGTTATCTACCCAGGCGTTTCGATCGAAGGTAACTCTACGATCGGGGAGAACTGCGAGATTCGCTCCGGCACACGCATCACGAATTCCCATCTGGGAGACAATGTTGTCGTCAAAGACCACTCGGTGATTGTTGACTCCGTGATTGAATCTAATTGTTCTGTAGGTCCGTTTGCGCATCTGCGAATGAACAGCGTCCTCGAAGCGGGCTCGACCGTAGGGAATTTTGTTGAAGTCAAGAAATCGCGACTGGGTCGTGGTTCAAAGTCAATGCACCTGACCTATCTCGGCGACGCCACTATCGGCGAGCGCACAAACATTGGCGCCGGCACCATAACTTGCAATTACGACGGCAAGAACAAACACGAAACCATCATCGAGGATGATGTGAAGATTGGATCGGACACTATGCTGGTGGCGCCGGTCAGAGTTGGCAGAGGTTCTGTCACCGGCGCCGGTTCGGTAGTGACCAGGGATGTGCCGCCGGACACGCTGGTGGCCGGCGTCCCGGCCGTTGTCAAAAAGAAGCTCAAGAAAGTGAAGAGTGAAGAGTGAAGAGCGAAGAGTAGAAATCGGCAGGTTTTCTTTCTGACGGCTTTTCACTTTTCACTCTTCACATCTCACCAGGGTACAAATCTATGTGTGGAATTGTTGGTTACGTAGGAAACAAGCAGGTAGTGCCGCTAATCATTGACGGCCTGCGCAAACTGGAATATCGCGGCTACGACTCTGCCGGCATCGCCGTAGTTAGCGAGGGCCACGAACTTGAGATCCGACGCGCCGAAGGAAAACTACGCAACCTCGAAGAAGTCATCCGGCTGACCCCGCTCGATGGCACTTATGGGATCGGTCACACACGCTGGGCCACTCATGGCCGCCCAACTGAAGAAAACGCGCATCCGCACCGCGACTGCACCGGCCGCATTGTCGTCGTTCATAACGGCATTATCGAAAACTACCTACAACTAAAAGACCGGCTTCGCCAAACCGACCACCAATTCGTTACGGAAACTGACACTGAGATCATCGCGCACCTGGTCGAGGAGTATCTCAAAGAGGATCACAGCTTCGAGAATGCCGTGCGTCGGGCGATGCTCGATCTCAGAGGCATCTTTGCGCTGGCCATTATCAACGCCGACGAGGCGGACACGATCATCGCCGTCCGGCAAGGTCCTCCGGTGGTCATCGGCCTGGGCGATCGGGAATTCTTTGTCGCGTCCGATATCCCTCCGATACTCCAACACACACGTGACGTTTTCTTTCTCGGTGACGGGGAGATGGCTGTCATTAATCGAGACGCGGTGCGCGTGACCGACTTTGAAGCCAACTCCGTGCAGCCGGCAATCCAACGCATCACCTGGGATCCGATCATGGCGGAGAAGGGCGGCTTCAAGCATTTCATGCTCAAGGAAATTTACGAGCAGCCGCGCAGTGTCCGCGACACAGTTCAAGGCCGCATCTCGCTCGACACCGGCCGCGTTTTTCTCGACGAGATGAAAAACATCACAGCCGCCGACTTCAAGCGGTTCACTTCGATCAAGATCGCCGCCTGCGGCACTTCATGGCATGCGGGGATCGCCGGCAAGTACATGATCGAACAACTCGCCCGTATACAAGTTGACGTGGATTACGCTTCGGAATTTCGCTATCGCGATCCGGTGATGGACGAAAACACGCTGCTCCTGGTTATCTCCCAATCGGGTGAAACTGCCGACACGATCGCCGCGCTCAGGGAAGCGAGCAAGCTGGGAGCGAAAGTCCTGGCCATCTGCAACGTGCAGGGCTCGATGATTGTGCGCGAGGCAGACGGCACGATTCTGACGCATGCCGGGCCGGAAATCGGTGTCGCTTCTACCAAAGCTTTCACCTGCCAAATGATTGCGCTCTATTTGTTGGGCCTGTATCTCGGCGAGATCCGCGGCACATTGTCGCCTGAGGAAGCGATGCATCATGCGCAACAATTGGCGGAACTGCCTGTAAAGCTTGAACATCTGCTGAGCGATTCAGACAACATCGAGGAACTCTCGAAAGAGTTTTTCCGCGTCACTGACTTTCTATACCTTGGCCGCGGCATAAACTTTCCGGTAGCTCTCGAAGGCGCTTTGAAGTTAAAGGAGATTTCCTACATCCACGCCGAAGGCTATCCCGCCGGCGAGATGAAGCACGGTCCAAATGCGCTGATCGATGAACGACTGCCAGTGCTCTTCATCAACACGCGTGAGGAAGGTAACCGGCAATCGGAGTTGCGCTACGAAAAGACGCATTCAAACATTGTCGAAGTTAAGGCGCGTGAGGGTATTGTGATTTCAGTTTTGACTGAGGGCGACTCGATGTCGTCCACAATGTCTGACCACGTGATCAGCATTCCGCCCTCAAGCGATCTGCTGTCGCCGATTCTTTCAATCATTCCACTCCAACTCCTGGCCTACCACATCGCAGTTCGCCGCGGCTGCGACGTAGATCAACCGAGGAACCTCGCGAAGTCTGTGACTGTTGAGTAAAGGCTTCGTTTTATTGCCCACGGACGAAGGGCCAAATGAATAACGCGAAACTTCTGCAGAAAGCTTTAACGGCATCGAATAATCTAAGGTTCAAGGAAATGGTTAATCTGGCGGAGGCTTTCGGATTTCGATTACGCCGAACGAGCGGGAGCCATCACATATTCAGTCGGCCTGGCGTGAAAGAGCTGTTGAATCTGCAGGAGGTTAAAGGCAAAGCTAAACCGTACCAAGTTGCGCAATTCCTTCAGCTCGTGGAAAAATATGATTTGAAGTTAGAGGGCGAAGAATGAAGGATTATCATATCAACATCTTTTTCAGCGAAGAAGACGAGGGCTACATCGCGGACATACCAGATCTTGAAATGTGCTCTGCTTTTGGCAAGACACCGGCGAAAGCTTTAGCCGAAGTCGAAGTTGCCAAGAAGTTGTGGCTCGCCGCAGCTCGCGCCGAACGGAAACCCATCCCCGAGCCTCGCTATCGCCCCGCAATCTACAAGCTCGCGTCTTAATCAAACAGCTCCAACACGCTATCGGACGCTTAAGTACTGAGATTGTTCGTAACGAGTACGAGGAGCGCCGCTTTACCTGACACGCGCCTTTTCCGTTTCCAGTAATTTCTTCTTGCGTTCCAGTCCCCAACGATAACCACCGAGGCTCTCGTCTTCGCGAATCACTCGATGACACGGAATCACGAGCGCTACCGGATTCGTGGCGCAGGCACGCGCTACAGCGCGCACAGCCTTCTGCTGACCAATCGCCCGCGCCACTTCGCTGTACGACGAAGTCTGTCCGGAAGGAATCGAGCGCAACTGTGCCCAAACCCGTCGCTGAAAAGCCGTCGCCTGGATGTCGAGCGGTAAATTGATGTGGCGTGCCTTCCCTTCCAGGTTTTCAACAATCGCACGCGTCGCCTCAGTCAACCGCTGCGGATCGCGCCGCAACTCCGCTGCGGGAAACTCGTGTTTCAATTCATCCGCTAACTGTCCCTCGGAATCGCCGAGTTTCACCGAGCACACACCCTTGTCTGTGGTGGCGACGAGCAAACTACCAAGCGAGCAGTCGATGATCGCGAAATCTATCGTCGCGCCCCGCCCGCCTTTTCCATACGTCGCCGGCGTCATCCCAAGTTGCGAGTCGGCTTGTTCATAGAGCCGGCTGCTTGAGCCGAAGCCTGCGTCGTAGATCGCAGTCACAATCGATTTGCCTTCACGCGTGGCGCCCTTGAAACGGCTTACGCGCGACGCCTCAGCATATTGTCGGGGCGTGACGCCCATGATTTTTTTGAAAACTCGCTGCAAATGAAATGAACTGACGCCCGTTTTTTCGCTGAGCGCAGCGAGCGTCGTCGTTTCAACTTCCGCATCATCAAGCAATCGACAAACCCGCTTCACGAGTTCCAACTGCGGATCAGCAATCGCAGCTTTTCGCGGATGACAACGCAGGCAGGCGCGGAATCCCGCTTGCTCGGCTTCGTCAGGCAACCGGAAAAACGAAACCCGCTCGCGCTTGGGGCGGCGCGAGGGACAGGAAGGACGGCAGTAGATTTTTGTCGAACTGACTGCGAACACAAACTCCCCGTCGAAGCGAGCGTCCTTTGCAACCACTGCCTGCCACTTCGCCTCATCTTCGTCCGGTAGAAAATTGAGTTGCTCCTTCATTACTGCACTCATCATAGCACCTCCGCGAATCTCAGTTTCATTTCCAACTGCGCGCGATGTTAGCGACTTGGGCGTGGCGCATCTATCCGATTCTTGCGCTGAAACTGGTTGTGCAGATGCCCAGCAAGGCTGGTGCGGCAACTCAGGAAACTATGAACTAAACCACACTAAAAACACGAGGGACTCTTCGTGTTAGTTTGTGCGTTTTCGTGGATCGTTCGATCTCTAAGATGTTGCGCACCCGCACAATTTGCGGACTTGAGCTCCTTTTCGGGGACGCGTTTTGTGCTTACTCACCGGTGTGGTTAAATGAAATCTCAACGCACGACTTCATCGTAATGACTGATTTTCTTTCTTCCCTAAACGAACAGCAACGCGAAGCTGTTACCAATACCGAAGGGCCTGCGTTGATCCTCGCCGGCGCCGGCTCCGGAAAAACGCGCGTAATTGCGCATCGCATCGCCTACCTGATTGCCGAAAAGGGCATCGCGCCCTGGAACATCCTGGCGGTCACGTTCACCAACAAAGCTTCCCAGGAAATGAAGCTGCGCGTGCAGCGTCTGCTCAAAGATGAAGGGCTGTCGAGTTGGCCGACAGTGTCGACCTTCCACAGTTTGTGTGTGCGCATCCTGCGTCAGGACATTGAAAAGCTCAACGATAAATACACGCGCACCTTCACCATTTACGATCAGGACGACTCGCTGAAGCTGATCAAGAACAGCATCAAAGACCTCGGCCTGGACGAAAAATATCTGGGCCTTCGGGCGACGCAGAGCGCGATTAGCGCAGCCAAAAACCGTGGCGAAGATGTCGACGCCTTTGCCGCGCGCGCCGAGTATGTTGACGAACGCCGTGCCGGTCAGGCTCGCGTTTATGCGACTTATGAAGAACGCCTCCACACTAACAATGCGCTCGACTTCGACGACCTGATGATCAAGACCGTGCGGCTGCTGCGCGAAGTTCCTGAGGTGCGCGAGAAGTACAACAACAAGTTTCGCTACATCCTGGTTGACGAATATCAGGACACAAACTCGCTACAGTTTTCCCTGATTAGTTTGTTAACAGAGAAGCAGCAGAACATTTGCGTGGTGGGCGACGAGGACCAGTCGATTTACAAGTGGCGCGGCGCGGACATCACCAACATCCTCAACTTCGAAAAGCATTTTCCCAACACGAAGACCATCCGGCTCGAACAGAATTATCGTTCCACCCAAACCATCCTGGATGTCGCCGGCGCAGTGGTGAAACACAACATCGAACGCAAGGGTAAGAACCTCTGGACCTCAAATCCCAAAGGCGATCGCGTTCGCTACTACCAGGCGTTTGACGCGGAATCGGAAGCGCGCTTCGTGGCTGGAAAAGTTCTTGAGCACCGCCGCGAAAACTACGATCTGCGCGCCGCAGTTTTGTATCGCACAAATTCCCAGTCGCGGGTGTTTGAAGAAGCGATGCGCCGGTCGGGCTTGCCCTACAACATCGTCGGTGGCTTTTCGTTTTACGAACGGATGGAAGTGCGCGACATCATCGCGTATCTGAAGTTGGCGTTGAATCCCAACGACTCTATCGCTTTGCAGCGCGTCATCAATAGCCCGCCGCGTGGCATCGGTAAACAAACTCTGGAAGAACTCGACCGCCGCGCCCGCGATTACGCTTTGCCGCTGTGGGAAACCATTCGCCTGGTGATCGAGCGCCCGGATAATCTGAGCATGCGCGCCGTCTCAGCGCTGCGGAGTTTCCGCCGCATCGTTCTCCGGCTGGGTGAAATGGCCGGAACGGTCCAAAGTCCAGTGTCCAACGTCCGAAGTCAGGACGAAGACGAGGCTAGCATCGAGACAACAAACGAAGCCGCGATCGGCGGTCAACCGTCATCCGTCAGCTTCGTCTCCGACATCGTCAAAGCCGCGATCCTCGACACCGGCTACGAAAACGCGCTCAAGTCTGAAAAGACGGACGAAGCCGACGCACGACTTGAGAACCTGCAGGAGCTCGTCAACGCCGCCGTGGATTACGACGAGCTCGGCGTCGAAGGCTTGCGAGATTTCATCGACCACTCGGCACTCGTTTCCGATACCGATCAATACAAAGGCGACGCACCTGTCACACTGATGACCGCGCATTCCGCCAAGGGTCTTGAGTTTCCACTCGTCTTCATAGTCGGACTCGAAGACGGTCTCTTTCCCCATTCGCGTTCGGCCACTGACCCTGCGGAACTCGAAGAAGAACGGCGGCTTTGTTACGTGGCCATGACGCGCGCCGAAAAATTTCTTTACGTCACCCACGCGATGAAGCGCCGGGTGTATGGCGAAGAGTTGACCTCTGAGCCGTCGCAGTTTCTTAACGAGATGCCCTTGGATTTGATTGAGGATCTTTCGCGGGGAAATTCGTGGCTTTCATTCGCCCGAGGTTCAGCTGCGATTGACTACGAACACGGCGAATACCGTCGCAGCCACGCCGCAGCCGCCCCAAGCAGAAGCCCGACCGTCAGGGAGGGCTCACTTGGAACAGGCGAACGCACCAGCGCGCGCAAAGACAAGTCAAACTACACGGGCAAGACATACAACACCGCTGATTCGATCGCCGAGTTCTTCAAACAACGGTCCGCCGAGCTTGGCAACACCGGCGGCAGCTTCGCGCGACCAGAAAAGGTCCAAAGTCCAAAGTCCAAAGTCCAAAGTCCGACGTCAGGCTCCGGTCATCCGTCATCGGTCAGCGGTCAGTCAGCAGACTTCGCGCCCGGCTCCTACGTCATGCACTCAAAGTATGGACGCGGCCTCGTGCTTCGCCGCGAGGGAGTCGGCGATTCGCTGAAGCTGACTGTTACCTTCCCCGGATACGGGCAAAAGAAACTGGTCCAGAAATATGCAGGACTGGAAAAAGCATAAGCAGCGATGGTGAAGCAGGAAAGTTCCAACCGGACGAATTAGGTCTTGAGCAAACCTTTCATGAGATCATCCAACGAATCGAGATCGATCGGCTTGGTGACGTAGGCATTAAACCCCGCGTCCTTCGCGCCTTCGCGAAAATCTGTTCCCTGATGGGCCGTGACCGCAATGATGGTCACACCGTCGAGCCGGCCGTTGGCTCGGATTTCCTGCGTCGCCGTCAGTCCGTCCATTCTTGGCAAACTTAAGTCCATGAGAATAATGTCCGGAACCACCCGTTCGGCGACCGCCAAGGCCTTCTCGCCGTCTTCGGCCTCGAAAACGATGTACCCCAGGTGCTCCAGTGCCAGCCGCATGAAGAGCCGAGTGTCGTCAGCATCTTCAACCAGAAGCACAGTTCGATCTCTGGAGTCTTTTTCCGTCATGCTCGTTTCACTTGCAGAATTCTTAGAGGGGGTTGATTTTGACTGTATGGTCGCAAACAAGTTCCTGTCAAGAAAGGCCGCCCGCCCGTAGTCGTCAGTTACACGGGCGCCCCGCCCGTGATCACGCGCAAGATGAGCCGGGCCACAACCAATCAGATCCACCAACATTTAGTCGAACCTGAGCGCCTATCTCAGCGTTAGACTAGCGGAACTCGAACTTCTTGAAAGGCCATAACCCCATGAAGAAAATAATCCTGGTCGTACTTTTGGTAGGAATTGCAGGTATCGCCGGCATCGTCCGCTCAAATTCAAATACGCTGCGCAACCTCAGCAGCTTGCCGACTGTAATTCATGGCGATAAGCAATCGACGGGAAATGTCCGCGAAGAAATTCGCAAAAACTACCAGCTAACGGCAGGGGCGCGGGTGGAGGTTGCCGGGATCAACGGCTGGGTAAAAATTGAAACTGCCGATGTGAAAACGGCTGACGTCCTGATTGAACGCACGGGCACGAGCCAGGAAGTTTTGGGTCGGCGCAAGGTCACAATCGAAGCGACGGCGAACAGTCTGAAAATCCAGGGTGAAAAAGGCGACGGGAATTTCCTCAGCCGGCTTTTCGGTCAGGCGCCTCAGGAATATGTGACGTTGCGTTTGCCGCGACAGATTTCGCTGGCGGCTAATGGCGTGAACGGCTCAGTTGTAGTGGGCGAAATTGCGGGGGCGGTCGAGATTCACGGAATTAACGGAAAAGTGGAGATCGCGCAGGCGACGGGCGGGGCTGAACTAGCCGGAATCAACGGGAATGTTTCCGCTGGCATCAAGCAGCTCGACAGCCACGGAATCGACATCAGCGGCATCAACGGCAACATCGAACTGAAACTGGATCCAAACCTGAACGCCAACCTCGAAGCTCATGGCATGAATGGCAAGGTAACTTCTGATTTGCCAAACGTCGTAGTCGACAAAGAAAAGCACGGACGATACGCCGCCCAGATTGGTAGCGGAGGAAACTCGATTTCCGCCAGCGGCATTAACGGCAACATTCGCTTGACGCGCCTGGCAGCCGCTGCGCCGTTGGAACCAGCGATCGGCAGGTAGCAGTCCACCGCGATCGACCCACTCACCTAATCTCTGAAAACTTAACGTTGAGGATTGGATACTCCTTCCAATCCTGGTAATCGTAGTGCCACCATTCAGGCTCGTAGACGGCAAATCCTTCCGCCTCCATCGCCCTTCTTAGCAGATCGCGAAATCGTTTTGCTTCCGGCGTCGCGCATTCGTAGTTGATGTGCGAACGTTCGGTCATCTCGTCGTAGTCGCCCGGCATCTTCACCAACGCGCCAGTGTTGAGATCGAAAAGCGAAAGGTCAACCGCGCTGCCGCGATTGTGGCGCGAGCCTTTCGCCGGGTCGGCTACAAATATCTTGCGGTCAGCCGCCGTGGCGTCCCAGAACGCTTTCGTTACCGCCCATGGGCGATAGCCGTCAAAAATTACAAGGCCATAACCCTGCTTCCGCAGCGACTGATTAACTCGAACCAGCGCTTCGGCGGCGGGGCGTTGCAAAAATGAGCGCCGCTGTTTGTAGACAGCTTTGCCAAGGAAATTGTTTTTCGTCGCGTAGCGAATGTCGAGCTTGATGGTGGGATCCAGCTTGACCAGCTCGACCAGCTCCGGCGTACGAAACGGACCGCTCTCGATCGGCGGCCCTTGGGCGACCGAAGCACTGAATAGCGCCACGACCAGTAACGCCGCGCGATATAGATGCAAACTTGAAATCATCTTGCGTTGCTCCGGGGCAGTAGCCCGACCGTAAGGAAGGGCGTCGGCCAATAACGTCTACGCCCTCCCGCACGGTCGGGCCACCGCATTTCTCAAAAATCGATCGGGTTTCGCGTGGTCAGCGTCGGCGCATTCCAGCTCTTCAGCTTTTCATTCCACATTGGAATCGTGTCCTTGATAAATCGATTCGCTTCCGCCATGCGCTCACGAAATTCCGGCTGGATCTCCTGGAAGTATTGACGCTGATAAGGAGTGGGGGCGGCGTTTGTTCCGTCCACGGAAAAGAATAGATCGCCAACTCTGTTTGTCACCTGCGACTTCCCTGGGAAGCCCAGACCTTCTGAACGCCGGACCAGACGATCCTCGAGAGCCGCGATCTGTTTCTTGTAATCCTCCAGCGCCTTCATCAGTTCCTTGTCCGGTTCCTTGTTGAGACCCTTGACTGTAGTTTCCGTGTGTTTGAGTTGCTCCTCGATGCTATCGAGAAAACGCAGCACCGTATTAGTTGCCGTCTGCATGTCGCGAAGTTTCATTTGCAGGTCTAGTTGCGCCTGCAAGTCGGCGAGGGCAACGTTAATCGTCGGATCCAATCTCACGTCAACAGTCTCTTGAAATGTCTTGTCACCTACCGTCAACTTAACTGTGTAGCTTCCGGGCAACACTTGTGGACCGCGCGGGCCGCCGCCGAAAGCTGTTTCCTCCGCTGAAGGCGGCCGCCGCACCTCAGCCCCGCCATAACGCAGATTCCAAGCCACCCGATTCAGTCCCTTCTCCCGTGATGGCTTCGTCAACTCCTGCACCAACTTGCCACTTTCATCCCGGATCTCAATTTTGAAGGTGGCCTTATCATCGAGTTTGTCTTTCAAGTAGTAAGTTATCAGCGCTCCATACGACGGATTCGGGCCGGTGAAAACCTTGTCGCCAATTCCGTAGCGGGTAAAAAACGAAGCGAAGCGCAGGCCTGGACGCACGGGGAAAAGATGCGCGTTGCTGTTAACGATCGCCGAAGTCATACGCTGGATTGGTGCGGCGTCATCGAAGATCCAGACGCTACGTCCATGCGTCGCGATAATCAGATCGTTTTCGCGAGGATGAACGACAATGTCGTGAACGGCAACATTCGGCAGGTTCTTCAGATTGAGCGGCATCCATTCTTTACCGCCATTGTGCGAAGCAAAGAGACCAATCTCAGTCCCCGCATAAAGCAAAGCCGGGTTCTTCGGATCCTCGCGCACCACCTGCACATAAGCCTTCGCCGGCAGATTGCCCGATATGGATGACCACGTCTTGCCGCCATCGGTGGTCTTGAAGATGTAGGGTCGAAAGTCGTCGAACATATGACGCTCGAAAGCTATGTATGCTGTCTGGGCGCTTATGCGCGAAGGCTCGACGTGCGACACCGCCGAATTAGCCGGCACGCCATTGACGCTTCCGATCAGGTTGCTCCAGGTCTTGCCCCCATCTGAAGTCAACTGCAGATTTCCGTCGTCAGTGCCCACCCAGACCTGTCCCTTTTGCAAGGGCGATTCGGCGAGACTAATGATCGTGGAGTGGTATTCAGCGCTCGTATTTTCAACTGCGATGGGGCCGCCGGCATCTTTCTGCTTTTCCGGATTGTTGGTGGTTAGGTCGGCGCTGATCTGTTCCCAGGTCTTACCAAAGTCAGTCGACTTGAAAACGACATTGCCGCCGAAGTAGACGGTGTTCTTGTCATGCGGCGAAAGAATGATGGGCGAGTTCCAGTTGAACCGATACTTCTCGCCAATGGCCGGGCCGTCGCCGCTGCCGCGCCCCCAGGGATTCACCTCCTGTTGCTCGCGGGTGCGGAAGTCGGTGCGTAAAATATTTCCGCCCTGCGACTCCGAGATGTAGAGTTCCGAATCGTCGGCATTGTTGATGACGTAGAAGCCGTCGCCAAAACTCACCATGCGCCAGTCGTCGTTCATGATTCCGGCCGGCTCGCGTGTGCGGCTGGGGCCGGTCCAGGCGCCATTGTCCTGCAATCCACCCATCACGTAATAGAACGGCAGACGATTGTCCGCGTGAATCTGATAAAACTGCCCGAGCGGAATGTTGTTCACATACTCCCAGGTTTCTCCGGCGTCGTAGGTGACGGCAATGCCGCCATCCTGACCCTGCCACATGCGCTTGGGATTTTTCGGATCCATCCAGAGCGCGTGGTAATCGATGTGGGTCTTGCCGGTGATTGAACGAAACGTCTTGCCGCCATCGATCGAGATGAACAGGGACGACGCTACCGCGAAGACGCGATTCTCGTCGTTGGGATCGACGCGCACTGTCGTGTAATAAAATCCGCGCGAGACGATGTTGGTCTGCTTGGAAACTTGCTTAAATGTTTCACCGCGATCGTCGGAGCGATACAGTGTTCCCTCTTTCGACTCGACAATTGCGTAAACCACCTGAGGATTACTTGGCGCCGCGCGCACGCCAATGCGTCCCAACAACTTCGGCAACCCGTTCGTTATCTTGTTCCAGGTGCGGCCGCCGTCAATCGACTTAAACACACCGCCCCTCTCGCTGCCGCTGCGATGCGTCCAGGGCTTGCGCTCAAAACTCCACATGCCCGCGTAAAGAATGTTTGGATTGGTCAGATCAATATCCAAGTCGGACACGCCATGTTCCCGGTCGATGTAAAGCGTCTTGGTCCAGGTCTTTCCGCCATCAGTAGTCATAAAAACGCCGCGGTCTTCGTTTGGCCCAAATGCGTGGCCCAACGCGCCGACGTAAACGATGTCCGGATTTTGCGGGTGAATCGCAATCGCGGAGATGCGCTCCGTGTTTCGGAGCCCCATGTGCTGCCAGCTGGTGCCACCGTCGGTTGACTTGTAAACGCCATCGCCAAACGAAACGCTATTGCGCACGTTTGATTCGCCGGTGCCGACCCAAACAACATCAGGGTTGCTGGGAGCGAGGGCGATGTCTCCAATCGAGATCGTGCTCTGCCGTTCGAATATTGGTTTCCAGGTGATGCCGCCGTTTACCGTCTTGAACAGTCCACCGCTGCCGGTTGCGACGTAGACGACATTGGGATTTCCCGGCACGCCTTCAACGTCAGCCGTGCGTCCACCCATATTCGCGGGCCCTATGCTGCGCCACTCCAGTCGCTCAAACGCTCGTTCAAACGGCGCCTTCGAACTGTCTGCCTTCGTGGGCGACGGACCCTCCTGCGGCGTCGGCGATGGCGACGGCGTCGGTTCCTGCGCCGAAATACTCGCAGCGGCCGAAGCCAGCATGAACACTAACAGGCAAAGAATCGATCGCGGTTTCGATAGCAGCATCTTTTTCTCCCAGCTTATTTTTTCGTAAGAATGTCCAACAAACTGAACCCGGCGGACATGATCTGAAGCGTGAACAAGGCGGAGAGTTTATCATGGCGCCCACAGTTTTCAGCCGGACTCTGCGGCAACCTCCACCACCTTCATCGCATGCTCAATTGACCGAGTCCTGAATCGAGCTATAAAGTAGACGCTCCAATCGACCAACAGGAGAATTGAACACTTGCCGCAAAGTAGACATCGGAAAACCACCAAGGCCAGGAAACGTCCGAAGGCAGCTTTTCCCGCTGGGAAAGCACAGCCGCCGGCCGGTCGCAATCGCCAGGCCCGCGTGATTGCCATCATCGTAGTGGCGGTGATTGCCGTGAGCGCAATTGGTTATCTCATCAGCAAACGCGGAACCACCAGCGCGACCGAAGTTGTCACACCGACTGGTCTTAAATATACGGACACGGTTGTGGGCACTGGCGCGACACCTCAGAAAGGTCAGACGCTTAGCGTCCATTACACTGGCACGCTGGAGAACGGCAAGAAGTTTGACAGCTCCCGCGATCGCGGCACGCCCATGGAGTTTAAGTTTGGCGTCAGTCCGATGATCAAAGGATGGGACGAAGGAGTGGCGTCCATGAAGGTCGGTGGCCGCCGCAAGTTGGTTATTCCCTCAGCTCTCGGTTATGGCCCACAGGGGAAACCACCCGACATTCCCGGGAATTCTACTCTCGTGTTCGATCTTGAGCTCATCGCGATCAAGTAAATCTGGTCGCAAGTTGTAGGCGGAGGCCTCCGTGGCTCTCCGTCGTTTTTGGCAGCGAAGATCAGGAGGTGACCCGCCGTGAGCGCGAACTCTTTAACCATCACCGACAACCGCACCGGAAAACAATATGATCTGCCGATCGAACACGGGACTATCAAGGCCACTGATCTGCGCCAGATAAAGGAATCGGAAGACGACTTTGGCTTGATGACTTACGACCCGGCGTTTATGAACACCGCCTCCTGCAAAAGCCGGATTACGTTTATTGATGGTGACAAAGGCATTCTGGAGTATCGCGGTTATCCGATCGATCAGCTAGCTGAAAAGAGCACCTATCTCGAAGTTGCCTATCTACTGCTGAATGGTGAACTGCCGACCGCCTCCGAGTTAGCGGCCTGGAAACACAACATCACTTATCACACCTTCATCAATGAAAGCATTAAGAAGGTGATCGATGGTTTCCACTACAACGCCCATCCAATGGGAATGTTTGAAGCGACTTTGGGCGCGCTCTCCACCTTCTATCCTGATGCGAAAGAG
>JANMVC010000582.1:0-2224 GCA_031392315.1 Pyrinomonadaceae bacterium
TTTTGTGAAAGGCTCAAACTCGCTGGCCTCCCAAATCTCCTTGATCCCGGAAATCTGGCTGGCTTCTTCGACGCTATACATGTGACCGGTCCACGTTTCGCGGAGTGGAACGCGGCGAGGTAAGAATAGGATCTCGGGTAGCGTGGCGTTGCCAGGGGTTAGCACCAGCGTCGCGCCCTTCTGCTTCAGGTTCGTCAAGTAGTAGAGGTTGTTTTCCTGACGATAGTGGTAGTTTACATCGTTCGCATAGACCCGCGGCTCACCGCTGAAGAGAACTAGAATCCCCTTCGGCCCGACGGCCTGGGCCACACGCGCGCGCCTTCCTGCCAACTCTCGATGGCGCGTCTCCAGATCAAACGTGGGTGGGGCCGGCGCCGGCTTAATCGACGAACTCCTGCCTTGCGTGGTTTCCCATGGCTCGGCTGCGCGCGACGGAACATTTATGTGGTGGTCGGTGATTGCAACGGCAAGCAGAACGAGGAGCAGAATAGAAATGACGGGAATCCGGCGCAGTGAATTAGTTGAACTCATGGTCTTAGTTAGGCGCTATTCAGTTTTCATGCATGTTTACTGTGTACGGGTGGGAGCTAGATATCGAAATCTGCCTGCCTAAGGCAATCGCCGGCGCCGCGGAAGTGTGGTGCCCGGCCGGAACACCCGGATTGCACCGTTGGGCATAGTTACGACGCGAGTGCCGTCTGGATGCGTAGTGATTTGAGTGCCATCTGGAAAGCTCCTCGTTGAAACGCCCTGCGGCACCTGGCGGCGTTCACCCATTTTCGGAACTTCGGGAACAGGGTTGACGGGTGGAGCGACCTGGTTGTGAACTTCGCCGGAGTTAGGACGCGGCATCACTTTCACACCGCCAAAAATCAATGGAGTCTCGGTTTGCTCCGCGGCACTTTTCTCAGCACTCTTTTCATTCGCCGGCTTTTTCCTGGCCACTTCTTCCGGCACGCGCGGCTTGGCCAATTCGGCTTTTGTTTCTTCCGTCACGCTGCCGGCAGCCGGTTCGGCAGTCACAACTGGCGCTGGCGTTGAATCGGGCGCAGCGGCTGGGCCGGGAACGGCCGCCGTGTTGCTACTCTTCTGGTAAGCATAGAGTCCACCAAAAACAATTACCACCAGGCACAGCACACCCGCAGCTATCGCCCATGGAGCAGCATTGCGTTTGCGCACTGCGTCCGGTTTTCGCTGAACGGTGGTCTCGCCGTGATGGACAGTGCCAACCGCAGTCCCGGCCACAACGGCCTGCGAAACCCCGGGAGACTGGACCGTAGCAGGTGCTGGATCGAAAAGGACAGTGGCGGCTTCCCCTCCGCCCGTGTGCGCGGCGCTATTCATGATCGTAGTGTCGCCGCCGGTCAAAGTTGCATCACTGATGCCCGCGATAGCGTCCGTCAAAGCCTTCCGCATCTTCGCAGCGCTCGCATAACGCCGTTCGCGGTTTTGACTCATCGCCAGCGCGAGCACGCTCGCCACCGCCGGACTCACAAAACTATTGATCTCGTTTGCGGGCTGCAGTGGATCCGGCTCGCCGTTTACCAATGCACCGGCTCGAGTCAGAGCGCTCGGCGGTTTCACGTAGGTCATCAGGTGATATAGCGTCGCGCTCAAAGCATAGATGTCGCTGCGGGAGTCTGTGCCCAGCCCCTGGATTTGCTCAAGCGGAGCGTAGTTTGGCGTATAGCCAAAGATGCTGGCAGAAGTCACTGCCGCCGGGGACACTTCGCTCGACTGTCCTTTCGCCAGGCCAAAATCAAGCAGGATGATTTGTCCTCGCGCAGTTAGTTTCAGGTTCTGCGGCTTAATGTCGCGGTGAATAATCTGCGGGTCCTGAGTGTGCAGGTAGTCGAGCGCATCCAAAAGTTGATCGCCCCAGGTTAGCACCTGCTCGACCGGAAAATGACCTCGCTTCAGATTCATCATCTGGGCCAGGTCCTCGCCCTCGATGTACTGCATGACCAGAAACTGCCCGTCGCCTTCGCCAAAGTGATCGCTCACGCGTGGCAACGCCGGATGATGCATGCGCGCCAGCAGCCGCGCCTCTCGTTCAAACTGCTTACGGAGCCGTTCGTCGGCAAACAACGTCTCTTTCAAAGCCACGACGGCATCGAGCCGCTCGTCCATGGCTTCATAGACGGCGCCCAGTCCTCCCTGGCCTAGTTGCCGGATAATGCGATAGCGGCCCTGTAAAACGGTTTCTGGTGTCAGCATTGCTGTC
>JANMVC010000054.1:0-2505 GCA_031392315.1 Pyrinomonadaceae bacterium
GAAGTATTTTTCACTGTGCCGCCAAGAACAGTCTTAGCGCCTTGAACCATGGCGTCGTCAATCACAATCAAGGCTTGAGGCGGTCCTTTAGGTTCGACCTGAACTATCTGTGATGCCGCAGTTCGCGCAGTATCCTGAGCGTGCTTGTTTCGTAGATACGTGTAGCCAACAAATACCAGAGCAGTGAGAGCCATAGCTAACACGGCTCCCAGAATTTTTATCGCCGGGCCACGCTTCGATTCAGCGAACACTTCGTCTACGTTTGAATCTATTAACATTTAATCAGAATTGGGAAGAATGTATTAAGGTATCGCTTTAACTGTGGCTCGGCCCGCGTCACTCGATGCGACCCGGCGGTGGAGTGCCAGTGATATTCGTGATTAGTGCGGAGAGAAATTCTTCCTCGGCCACGCCGAGGCTGGATAGAGTAAGCCACTCTGCGCCGGTGGCGCCGTCGGTCCGGCCCTCTATTTTCGCGTTAACCGAAACGTTTGCGCTATTGCCATCGATCTGCTGCACCTCGACGACTAGAGTGTAGCGGCCCCGCGTCCAGCCTCGATCAATGGAAGTCGTAATATTCGCGTAGCGCCCCAACTCCGCTTGCGAAACCACTGCCCCTTTGATGAACGTGTAGGGTGCACTAACGATTATGCCTTCACTCGGTCGGGAAGCAGCTTCATCAAGAATCAACTTGCGATCTCGCATCACGTCGGTGACCGCCTTAATGATGACGTCACGCCTGGCAGTTAGCCGATATGGATTTGGCAGCGGAGGTGGAACGACTGTGCGACCCGCGCCAAAGTCTATGCCGCGACCGGTGCCGGTTCCAGTCCTAATGCCGTTGCTTCCAGCCGTGCCGCTGTCGCGGACGCGCTCGCTGGTTTTATCCACGCCCTTGCCTTGGGCCCATGCCGTAAGAAAACTCAGGCCGATGATCACTAGCGCACTTGTTAACCTGTTCATAAGAAATACCTGCTGAAGAAAACCAAATCGAGAGGGGAGAACTACCTTGGAGAATAGAGGAACCACTCTTCAATTTCAAGGACGAAGGCGAATTGCTATTTCGCTGCTGCGTCTCTTTGCTGTTCCCATAGTCGCAAGGCCCTGACACCATTGCCGAACCCACCATCGTCGCTGTAGAAATTGTGTGCGCCATCGTTGCGCGATGGTTCCCGGACGTAATAAAGATAATCGGTTTGCGCGGGATTAATTGCCGCCTCCAGCGAACTTTTTCCCGGCGAAGCAATCGGACCTGGTGGCAAACCAGAATTGAGCCGCGTGTTGTAAGGCGACCTTCGATCCACATCGCTCTTATAGACTTTTCCGTCGTTTCGCCATTTGCCCGCCAGCTTTGATGCGTAGATCACAGTGGAATCCACCGCCAAAGCCATTTCTTTTTTCAGCCGGTTGTAGATAACCGAAGCGATGATCGGCCGTTCCTCGCTGAGCTTGGCCTCCGTTTCAATCAACGATGCGACGGTAACTGCCTCGCGCGGAGACAGGCCGAGCGCACCCGCTCGGGCAGTCCATTCCGGTTTCCACTCTTTGCGAAAGCGCTTGACCATGTATCCGATTACATCCGCTGCTTTGGCGTCTCGGGGGAATTCATAAGTGTCCGGGAAGAGGTAGCCCTCCAGATTCGTTGCCTTCGGATCCAGATCGCTGATGAGGCTAACGTTATCCATCAGGGGAAGTGCTGAAGTTGCGTCGTCCAAGTGGAGTTCAGGAATTTTCGACATGGCGGCGGCGATGTCCCATCTTGTCCACCCTTCGACCACAGTTAAGCGCAGCAGACGCTGCTCGCCTTCCTGGAGCTTTGCGAAGACCGCGAGCGGAGAGATGGGAGACGGGAAATCATACTCGCCAGCTCTAATGCGGTTGCCGCTTGACGAGAACTTGAGGTAAAGGGCGAGCGGCCACTTATGTTTGATTATGCCTTCTTCGTGCAGCTTATTGAGCACCGCAGTCGGCGACGAGCCACGCGGAATTTCAATGTGCTGGCCACGCTTGGTGTGGCGAATGGGCGTACGCAGATCGCGATAGACCCAAATCGCAGTTCCGCCGATGGCAAGAATAATGATTACGACCACAGCAACGAGAATGCGTTTCATCATGTATTTGTTTAAGCTAAAGAATAATCTTAAGAGGGAGTGACCAGTATTCGGGCTTGGTCCGAGCCGAGGAAATCTCCCAGGATAATCGCGGCAGCTTGGCTATCTACGTGTGCCGAAATCTGTTCGCGCTTGTAGCCTTTCGACCGCAAGGTTTCCTCAGCCGCTACCGAACTCAGCCGTTCATCCTGCAAGTAAACCGGCACCTTGAGCGATCTCGCAAAATTTTCCGCTACGCGCCGCACTTCAAGTGCCGCATCGCCATCTTCACCATTTAGTTTGAGCGGTAAACCAATCACCACGGTTTGAGCGTCATAGTGTCGGACCAATGCTTCAATGTCGCGCAGCAATTGTTTCCAGTTGGTCCTCGCCAGCGCTCCCAGCGGAGTAATGG
>JANMVC010000061.1:0-1772 GCA_031392315.1 Pyrinomonadaceae bacterium
AGTCTGAAATAGTCCCACTTGATCGGAGTGTGAAAAAAGTTGGAGAGGCTTTTTGCCGGTACCGTTCTGATAAGTCGTCTTCGTCAGCGGTTCGGCCAAAGGTCCGTTGTTAGCCAGGATAGCGACGCGGCCCTGGCCGAAAAGCGTCTGAAGCTCCGGCATGTTCGGATGCAGCCCGTAGGATCCGCCGCTCAAGGGCGAGAGCCCCAGGAAGCCACCCGCGCCGGATTGCGGGATAGCCAAACTGGCGCCGCTGCGAGCCGAAGAGTAGGCGCTGTACTGGCTTAGGTCGATCAGCATATTGTTGCCGTCGTTGCCGCCGTTCATGAAAATGCAAACGAGCGCCTTGTAGTCAGTGGCCGACTGCGGCGTGAGCGCATGGATGGCGCCGAAGCTGTCGACACTGGAAGCCAGGGCCAGGCCGCCGAGCGCGCAGGCGCTATTGCGAAGGAAGTCTCTGCGTGATGTTGCCATGATTTTTATCTCTGAATGTCGTACTGCGAAGAAGTTGCCACCAGATAGGCCGCCACTTGCGCCCGCTTCCGCGCAAAGGCAGCGTCGGAAGTTGGAATCGCAGTCATCGCGTTGATGATCGAATTGCGCACTTCGGTGGACATGGTTCCGTGAAGCAGCAGGGCGTTTAGTTGATCCGCGATTACGCCGGGAGTTGAAGCGTTGGCTTCAAGAAATGCCAGATCAAGCGACGTGCCCCGCGGACGGTCAGGACTAAACGCCGTCGGGGTTGAATTGGCAGTCACTCCGGTGTAGACCAGCGTGTTGACGTTGTTGGCCCGCCGCAGCGTCGTTGAAGTTGAAAGAATTCCGAATGCCGGCCCCAGCATCTTCGTGCCGGGAACTTCATACTCCGGTTGGTAATAACTAAAGACCGTGGTCGGCGTAAAGATAGGCTGATCAAGCGAGCCGGTGAAATCGACAGTCGAGCGGCTGTCCAACACGCCGTCGCTGGTCGAGAGTTTATCAAACGACTTCGCGTTAAAAGCCCGCAAGACGCCAACGATGTATTGAGCCGGCTCGCGCAGCTTGCCGTAGTTGTGCGCTGTCTTCACATCGCCGCGCGCTTCCGGATCGAGCAGAATAGCCTGCACCACCGCTCGCAAGTTGCCGCGCGCGCTCGTGCAACCAGCCGGATAGAGCGCATCGCAATCGTTATTGAAAACGCGAGCCACGCGCGCCACATAAGCCGGGCTGGGATTGCTGGTTACCAAATGCTGGATCAACTGTTTGCCGACGAATGGGCCGACATTCGGATGGTTAAAAATATTGTCGAGCGCCGCGGTCATGTCAGCCTGAGCGCAAGCAATGTTCGGTGCTCCGGTGGCGCTGGAGCAGGCAGGGATGCTGAAGCCGTTCAGAAGTGTCTTGGCGCTGAATTCGTGGTTTGTGCCTCCGCGCGGCACCATCGGGTCACGCCAATTATTTATTCCTGGTCCGATCAAAGCCGGATTGAGATTCCAACCGGTAAACACTTTGGTGAACTCGTTAACCGTCGTTTGCGAGTAAGACGGAATCGGCATTCCCTGCGCATCGAGTTTGGGCGTGCCGTCGAGGTTGAGTTCGTTAACGCCGATCGAGAAAAGCTGCAACACTTCGCGGGCCCAGTTTTCGTTCGGATTAGTGCGCGTGCTCAGCCGCATGTCGAGGTATTCACCCATCGACGGGTTGAGCGTGATCTCGGTTAGCAGCGTGCGATAGTTTCCAAACGCATGGCGGTCGAGCGATTGGAGATAAATCGTCATCCAGCTCCCGCGGTT
>JANMVC010000612.1:0-1697 GCA_031392315.1 Pyrinomonadaceae bacterium
AGCTTCATTGCCAGCAGCTGCGCGGTTTCGGGACTGCGTACTTCGATACCCGGTGCCGAAAGCACGACCGGACCGGAACTGAGTCCAATCAGATAACCCTTCGCCCCGTCGTTCAGCCAATCCCCCGGCCAGCCCTGCTCCTCGGCTACTCTTCTGGCTCGTTCTCTGACTTTCTGAGCGTCGGCCGGCGCGAGTATGGCCACATCGACGTCGTGGGTAGATTCGCGCGCGCGAAACCGCAACACCATCAACGCTCCGCCAACCAGAATGAGTTCTATCTTGATCCCGGACTCGACGGCTAGTTGTCCAAGGCGCTCAATGCCTTCAGCAATCTCTGTTCGAGTGAAGGTCGCCATGATTTTGAAGCGGCTGCGTTTTGGAAGTATATGCGGGTATTGATCGTTCCAACAACGAGAAAGGTCGGTGCCCTACTCATTCACCTTGAGCACCGCCAAAAACGCATCTTGCGGAATCTCCACGCGGCCCACTTTCTTCATGCGCTTCTTGCCTTCCTTCTGCTTCTCCAGCAGCTTGCGTTTGCGCGAGATGTCGCCGCCGTAGCATTTGGCAATCACATTCTTGCCCATCGCCTTCACCGTTTCGCGGGCAATTACTTTAGCGCCAATCGCCGCTTGTATCGGAACCTCAAAGAGCTGGCGCGGAATCAACTCCTTCATCTTCGACGCCAACAGTCGCCCCTTCGCCGCCGCCGTGTCGCGATGAAGCACCAATGACAGAGCATCAACCGGTTCACCCGCCACCAGCACGTCGAGCTTGACGAGATCGCTCTCCCAATAACCGGCGAGGTGGTAATCGAGCGACGCGTAGCCGCGCGAAGTTGATTTCAGGCGATCGTAAAAGTCGAGCACGATCTCGTTGAGCGGCAATTCATAAGTCAGCATCACGCGATTCGAAGTTATGTATTCGAAGCCCTTCTGCTGCCCGCGCTTCTCTTCCAGCAAGGCGAGGATGCCGCCGAGGTGATCTTCGGGCGTCAGGATGGTGGCGCGAATCGCCGGCTCCTCAATCTTCATGATGCGACCGGGGTCAGGCATCTTCGCGGGCGAGTCGATCTCCGTCACCTTGCCATCAGTTGTCGTCACCAGATAACGAACGCCCGGCGCGGTAGTGATCAGATCGAGATTAAACTCGCGCTCCAAACGCTCCTGCACAATCTCCATGTGCAGCAACCCAAGAAACCCGCAGCGAAAGCCGAAGCCCAGCGCCGTGGAAGATTCCGGCTCGTAAAAGAACGACGCGTCGTTCAGGCGAAGTTTGTCCATCGCGTCGCGCAGCTCTTCATATTGGTTCGTGTCGACCGGATAAAGTCCGGCGAATACCATCGGCTTAATTTCCTGGTAACCGGGAAACGGTTCCTTCGTAGGCCGCGCGGTTTCGGTGAGCGTGTCGCCGATTTGCACGTCGGCCACGGTCTTGATCGACGCGGTTAGGAATCCGACTTCACCCACGCTCAACTTATCGATCGGTGTCGGGCGCGGACGATTCACACCCAGGGTTTCCACCTGATAGTCGCGGCCGGCGTTGAAGAAGCGAATCTTCATGCCGGGACGGATCGTTCCATCGATAACGCGGAAGAGCACGATCACGCCGCGATAAGAGTCGTACCACGAATCAAAGATCAGCGCTTTCAGCGGCGCGTCAGGATCGCCCTTCGGCGGCGGCACGTCGCGCACGAT
>JANMVC010000069.1:0-16929 GCA_031392315.1 Pyrinomonadaceae bacterium
ACGCCACGTTAGGCGCGGCGTTCATCGGGCGAAAGAGACTGCCGCCGGAATACGAGTCAACCGTTCGCGTCTTCCCTTTAATCGTCACGCCTTGCTGCGCGAGCGACGCCCGCAGCAGATAGGCAAACAACAATCCCGGTCGCGAGATGGCCATGCGTCCGGTGTAGCCACGGTCGTCGAGCGCAATTGCACCGCTAAACTCGACGACGTCAGAATTCAGTGCCCGGTAGATTGACAGGTCTCGCTTCGTTCCATTGGGCGCAGTGGTGACGCGGTTAGTAATCCGCAGCAACGGGTCGGGCGGGCCGGTGGTAATCACCGCCGGAGCGCCGACTTTGTTTCCCGGTTTGACGGACGTGTCGAGGAAATTGTCGTTGATGGTCAGCGCGCTGACTTCCGCGCCATACCACCATTGCAGATCTTCCCACTCCCAACCCGTGCCATAAGGCGGCCCAGTAAAATAAGACTCGTCGCCCACGAGATCGCCGTCAACGCGTTTCACGCCGGCGGCAACGATGCGCGCGGCGAGATCGTCGACGCCTTTGAAGTAGTTGCCCTCGTGGAAGCGAAAGCCGATCGAGGGATCGCCGCGGCCATAGATAATGAGGTCGCCCTTGACCACACCCTTCGCGTCAGGTTTGGCCGGTGCGTAAACCGAAGTAACAAAACGATAGTCGGGCGAGAGCCGATCGATGCCCGCAGCGACTGTATACAGTTTCATGTTCGACGCGGGCCGCAGCAGCTTATTGGCATTCGATTCGAATAGAACCTGACCGGTGTCGAGCGAAGCGACTTTGATTCCCACCATCGCCTGGGCCAACTCTGGCTTTTGCAAGACTGCCAAAATTCGAGCCTGCAATTCCGCGACTGTTCGCGTGACCTGCGCTGGCGCCGGCGCCCTCGGCGTGAAGACCGCCGGCGTGGGCGATGCCAACGGAGCCGGACTGGCAGCCGGCGTCGGGCTCGGGCTCGGTGTGGCGACCGCAATAGTCGCCGGTCCAACTCGCCGTTCGCGCTGCGGTTGCGGCTGTGCAGTCGCTGGTGGAACTACGGATTGAACCAGCGAGAACAGCAGAAGGGACAGCAGTGGCCTGAGTTTGTGTTTGCTTGAAAACATATTTTGTGTGGGTAGGTGAAAAGTTCGAATTATGTCACTAGGAATCTACTCAGCGGGCGCGGCCTTGATCACTGGCGGTGCGTGGCTGGCGCGAACCTGGGCCATCAACTCACGAAAGCGCTCGTCGTCTCTCAACGCCGTCCAGTTCGGATCATTTTCGAAGCAGAGCAGGTTGCCATTCCCCAACGCGATCGCCTTTGTCAGCCAATCAAACGCTGATTCCCGCATCCCTTCCAGCGCATAGACTGACGCGACCGAATAAGCAATGTCCGGATCCACTTCCGCATTTCGAATCACCCACGGCGTTATTTGCGCCAACGCCTCAACGTGCTTCCCCTGCCCGCTTAGAAACATTGCCATGAAGGGGCGGATGCCGTGCATGTTTGGATGGCTGGCGACTGCTTGTTGCATCAAACTCGCAGCCGCGTCAGTTTGGCCGGTGTAGTAAAGCGACAGCGCGCGAAAGGTTTTGACTAACGGATTGTCGGGGTCGCCCGCGTGATCCAGTTGTCGGCCTACCTCTTCGAAGTTTCCCATGTACATGTAGACCAGCGCGCGATTGTAGCTGGCCACAACATGCGCCGCCGGATCCAGACGCATCAGTCGTTCATAACTGCGCAAGGCCCG
Organism: Pyrinomonadaceae bacterium; assembly: GCA_031392315.1. Lineage (GTDB taxonomy): Bacteria > Acidobacteriota > Blastocatellia > Pyrinomonadales > Pyrinomonadaceae > PSRF01. The sequence goes on from JANMVC010000069.1 coordinate 1,745, forward strand.
GCCATACTCGCCATCGAGCCGGTGCAGCGTAGCTTTGACAAAATGCACGACCGGTTCATCGGGCGCCTCGCGTCGCGCCTGCGCCACTTCCTCGCGCGCCCTCTCCTTCTGACCCCGCCAGAGATAGACGAAGACCATCAACATCCGCGCTTCGATTAGTTTCGGATCAATTGCCAGCGCTTTGCCGAAGGCGACTTCCGCGCGTTCGTAGTCTTCAGCGCCGCCAAATCCCTTGAAGACGCGATTGACGAAACAGGCGCCTAGGCCGTCGAGCGCGAGCGCAAAATTTGGATCGAGTTCGATCGCCCGTTGAAAATGTTCGATGGCCGAATCGCAATCTTCCTGGGCCACAGTGCGAAAGATGAAGCGAGCGAAGAGATCGCGGCCACGCAAATACTGCTCGTAAGCGGCGGCGTTCTGAGTCGAGGGTTTGGCGATGCCGTCCAATTCCGCCGGACTCAATTCAAGGCGCAGGCCCGCAACGATCTGCTGCGCAATAGTGTCCTGCAGCGTGATGATGTCTGCCGAAGAGGTATCAATCCGATCACTCCAGAGGATGTCGCCTGAGCCGACGTCCAAAAGCTGCGCCGTGACGCGGAACCGATCGCCGGCATGAATAAACCCTGCCGTCAGTACGGCGCCGACGTGCAACTCCTGACCAATTTCTCGGGGATCCATTTGGCCGCCCTGGTATTTCGCAATCACTGAGGATGGCCGCACTACGAGCGATCGCACGCGCGCGAGCTCTGTGATCACCGCATCGGCAAGTGAAAACTCATAAAAGCTCGAGGCGGGATCGTTGCTCAGGTTGCGGAAACACAAGATGGCCAGGCTCTTCTTTTCCTGGTCGGTGATCGTCGTGAATGGGGTTTCGTGAATAGTCGGCTTGGTGGGCGTGGTCATGCCTGGCGCCGCGGTGGCCGAATCTTTTGTTCGCGACTTCAGCCAACGCATCGCCCTCGAGACAGGGTTTGCGCCAGACAAGTGTCGCGCCGGCTCAGGCGAAACATTCGCATATGGTTGGCCGGTCGTTTCAGCCGTCGACAGTTCCTGGAGTACGGCTCGCAGTTCGTCGCGCACGTCTTCCATTTTTTGAAAACGCTGGCGCGGCTCCTTTTCCATACACCGATCAACCAACTGTTGAAGACGCTGCGGAATTTCCTGTTTCCTGAGTTCAGCCACTGGCCGCGGCGCGTCGTGCAGCACGGCATGACGCACATCGATCGTAGTCTTGCCACGAAACGGCCAGGTGCCGGTGAGCATTTCATACAGCAGCACGCCGGTGGAAAAGATGTCGGCGCGTTTGTCGACGCGATCGCCGCGCGCCTGTTCAGGCGCTGCATAGGTTGCAGTTCCATAAGGCACGCCGACCTCGGTCAGGTCAGTGCGATGCAAAGATGCCTTCGATCCTTCTTCTTCGTCTTCAAACAGCTTGGCCAGTCCGAAATCAAGGACCTTCACCTGGCCCGAAGGTGTGACCATCACGTTGGCCGATTTGATGTCGCGATGAATTATCCCGCGGGCATGCGCGGCTGCCAGCGCGTCTGCCACTTGCAAGCCGATCAACAGTGCGCTTTTTAGATCGAGCGGATGACCGTCAACGAGCTGACGCACGTTGCGGCCTTCGACGTGTTGCATGGCGATGAAGTGGTGTCCTTCCGCCTCGTCGAGATCGAAAATGGTGCAGATGTTTGGGTGATCGAGAGATGAAGCCAGGCGTGCTTCGCGTTCGAAGCGCTTGAGGTTTGCTTCCCGCGCAGTGAGTTCAGCGGGCAGGACCTTGACGACTACGGTGCGGCCAAGTTTGCCATCGGTGGCTTTGTAAACTGTGCCCTGCCCGCCAACGCCGAGCTTTTCGAGAATCTTGTAATGGCCGAGGTTCTTTCCAATCATGGAAAGTTAGATGGTTTCTACTTGGGAATCGAAGTTCTGGGAAGCGAAGTCCGAGCATCGCTCAAACACCGGCTCCGGTCAACTCCAAGAGCGGTGTTTTTTAGGATGTCTCGAAATAAAATTGAGTGAAGGCGTCGCTTGATGCGGGCGCAGACGCCGCGATTCCACTAATAGAGAAGCCTTGGCGCCAGTTACAGGCCGAAGCGGTTGCGATACTCACCGGCAACCAGGAACGACTTGACCATCTGCGCCTGGCGGAAGTCGCCGCCAAACTCATTGAGTTTTGAGAGCCAGAAGTTGTAGCCGTCGAGGTTGTTATCGGGCGGATCGTTGGGATTGCGTTGGAGGTAACCGAAGTATTGCATGAGCACAAAGGCGGGGCTAAGTTCGCGATGCGACAAAGCTTCGCATTCAGCCGTCCGGCGAAGAACCCGCGCGCGGGCAGACGAATCAGCGCTGGTCGGCGCTCCGTTAAATTCAGCTACTGCGGCTGACAAACCCTCGGTGGCTAGCGGACTGCCCGCCTTCGCATTCAGCAGGTTCACAAAATCCGCGGGGGTCAGGTTAAGCGGATACTGAGTAGTAAACGCCGTGCGCTCGACAAAATCATTGAGCAAAGCGACCTTGTTATTTTCGAGCGTCTGTTGCCATCCGGGAGCGTCTACTACAACGCCCTGCCCCAGTGTCCTCGCATCCAGCAAAAACTCACTCAGGTATTGCGGCGACCTGGCAAACGAGGCTTTGTAGAGCCGGTGGACCAGAAAGCCGGTTTCCTGAAACTCGATCGATAGGAAGAAGGCCGCGGAAACATTGATGCGGCGATCGTCGACGCAAGCCGCATCCGTGCCGCAAGCCGTAATCTGGTTGGCCCAGAAAGCCAGGCCGGCCGCATCCGGTTCACGGTTGAGAAAATCCCGGTAGTGTTGGCGGACGAAAAACTGTGCGTCGTCAACGGGGTTGGGGTTGGCGCTGCCGCTATCGTTGTCGTTGATGGTCACCGTAGCCGAAGCGCGACTGCCGAGAACTGCGCCCTGGGGATCACTCAAAGTCACGGTCAGTTGCTCAACACTTTCAACGAAGCCGTCGTCGGTGATGAAGATGTTGAAAGTTTGGCTGGTTTGCGCGGGGGCGAAGTAAAGCTGGCCGATCACGGCGCCGCTGTCCTTGCCTTGAGTGCCGGTGCCGTTGCTGGCGGAATATGTGACGAAGGCTTCGCCTGATGCATCGCCGCTGCGAGTGACGGTAAGCGTGATGGTGGCAGCACCTTCGGCCACGTTGTAGTTTGCGGCGCTGAATTCGAGGCTCGGTGAAGTTGTGAAATCTGCTGTCTGATTGGAACTCAGAGCGGCGAACGTGCGGCGCGACGGATTGAAGATATGGCCCGGCTTGGAAACGGTGACTACGTAAGGAGCGCCCGCCGCCAATGATCCAAAAGAGTAGTTGCCATCGGCGCCCGTCGTGACGGATGTAATCGGTCCCAGCGAGCCGGAAAGGGCCACGGTGGTGCCCGCCAGCGGCGCGGCGTTGGCGCCAGTGACGCGGCCGCTAATCGAATGCATATTCAAACTCACGATGAAGGAAACCTGTTGGCTGGCCGCGAGGTTCGTATAGATCGAACTCGCGGGACTGAAGTAGTGATACTGAAGCGAAGGCGCCACGGAGTAGTTGCCGCCGCCGGGCAGGTTGGCGAATGAATAGTTTCCGTTTGCATCTGTGACCGCCGCAGCTGCTTGCGACCCGGAAAGCGAAACCGCGATCCCTGCCACGCCGGTGTTGTTCACGTTGGCAACGCGACCGCTAATGGAATAGCGACTAACCGTGGCCGCGAAGTCGCCTGTCTGATTTGCGACCAGCTTGTTGAACGTCAGCGTTGCGGGTATGAACGTGTAATGCTGCTTCGTAGCCGTGACCGTGTAACTGCCCTCGGCAGGCAGGGCCAACGAATAATTGCCGGTGGCGTCTGTGGTCGCTGTGCTGATTTGCGAGCCGGTAACAAGCAGAGAGACACCGCTGACTCCCGCGCCATTCTCTGTCACGCGGCCGCTCACGTTGTGAGTCACGTGGGCACCGGTGAGATTTGCGTTCTGATCCGCGCCGAGATTGCTGAATACCAGAGTCTCCGGATTCCAGGTGTAGAGAGCTTTGGTTGCCTTAACAGTGTAGTTGCCGCCGGCGGCCAAGTTTGCAAACGAGTACGTGCCGTTTGAGTCGGTCGTGGCAGTAGCCGTCGTTGAGCCTGACATGGTCATCGTTACCCCCGCCAGGGCGCTGCCGTTAGAGGTGGCGGTGCGGCCTGCAATGCTGTGGCGGTTAAGAGTTCCGGCGTAGTTTGCCGTCTGGTTGGAGGTAAGGTTGTTAAGAGTCTGGCTTGGTTGAGCAAAGGTGTAGTGTGGCTTCGTCACGGTCAGTGTGTATGAACCACCGTGGCCCAGCTCGCAACTATAGTTGCCATTCGCGTCCGTGGTGACAGCCCCGCTGGTCAATCCTGAGAAGGCGATCACAGCGCCGCTTAAAGCAGTCCCGCTCGATGCATCGGTCACGCGTCCACTGACAGTGTGAGTAGTGTAGGAGGCCAGGTAGTTATCGTAATGGTTCGTGGACAAACTGTTGAAAGTGCGGGACGAAGGACTGAACGTGTAAGTCAGAAACGATGGCGTCACCGTGTAGTTGCCTTCTGACGGGAGTGCAGTGAACGAGAACGTGCCGGTGCTGTCAGTCGTCGTGGTCCCATTTTGTGAGCCCGAAAGCGTCACCGTGACGCCGCTGACCGGAGTGTTATTTCCGCCCACGACAATTCCGCTAATCGTGTAGGTGTTGTAAGTGCTGGTGGAATCAAAATTCTGATCGGCTCCGAGATCGGGGAACGTCCGGTTAGCGGGGGCAAAAGTGTGGCTGGTCTTCTGCGGTGACACTGTGTAGTTACCGCCGGCGGGCAGATTTGCAAAGGCGTAAGCGCCGTCGACACCTGTGATCAAGGCGCCGCTTTGCGAACCCGAAAGTGTGACCGAAACGCCATCGAGTCCCGCGCCCGTGGCGTCCGTGACCCGGCCACTAATTGAGTGATGGTTGAAAGTGGCGACGGCATCAAAAAGTTGATCGCCGGCCGGGGTAATAATTGTGTGGCTGCTCGGATTGAGCGTGTAATGATTCAGCGCCGGAGTAACGGTGTAAACACCGGAGGTCGGCAATTTGGAGAAGTAATACTGCCCGGCGCTATCGGTGGTTGTCGTCACCGCCTGTGCGCCGCTCAAAGTCACAGACACTCCCGAAAGGTTAGCTCCATTCGCATCTGTGACGCGGCCGGTTAACGAGAACTGCGGCTCGGGCGCGTTTGCGAGATACGACGCCAACGCTGCCCGCTGCTGGGCAACACAAACGGCGTCGACGCCACATCTTAGAATTTGATCTGACCAGAAGAAATGCGCTGCCGGATCCGGTACTCGTCCAAGAACTGACTGAAACTGTTGACGAACGTGCTGCACGGGGTCCTCGTCACTCGTGTCAGTCGTCACGACATCAGTGGTCTGTGCTTGCGAGTCGAGGTAAGTGTAGATGGAGTTGACGACTGTGAGCTTACCGGTTGCCGAGTCGGCGCTGATGCGGTTGGCGCTCGCCACACATTCCGTTTCATCGATGATGGCATTGCCGACGCCGAGTAGTTCAATCGCTGAACCTGCATCGTGGCTCCATCCGAAATGCGACTTTTCAATCAACACCTTGTCGATGCGGTCGAGATACTGTCCGGTCGTGCCGAAGTTTGAGACATTCATGAAAATGCCGCTGACATAGAGAAGATCAATTGGGACGGCCGGTGGCCCAGCGAGGCCAGACACGCTCGTGAGGCCCATGTAACCGCCCTCGTCGAAAAACACATTGCGAATCACAGCTTCACGGCGCGGTGAGTCATTATCCGTGGCGGCGGCATTCCCGATGTTGACCCAGGAAAACGGCGACGTATCCATCTTGCCGTACAGTTCGGCGCGTTGGCCGTAGTCTGCGAAGGCCGCGTCTGAGACGGTAATTCCTTTCCATTCCCGGTTCTGAATGATTGAGCAGTAAACCCCGCTGGAGCACGTGCTGCCCAGCACCACGCTTTGCTCAAAGGTAAGATCGCTGCGCACGGCTTCCACAATTGCGCCCCCGATTGCCAGGCTGCTCAGGCCGTAGAATTCGCAGTGTCTGACAGTCGCTGACGAAATGTCGGAAAGGGCCAGGGTGATCAGCGCATCGTTTTCAACCCCCGGCGTGCCGATGAACACCAGGTCTTCGATCAGCAAGGTTTCGAGTCCGGAAATCGTAATGGCGTTTTGAAACTCGCCCGTGCGCGGAGCAAACTCCGAAACCAGATCGAGACCCTGAGTCAGTTCATTTCCGCCGGCGGTCGGCGGTGGAACCGGCGTAGACGATTCCACGCCCTGAATCGTGACGGCAGCGGCCAGCCCGGTGAAATTTTTTTGGACGGGTGTAACGATCGCGTAGCGGCCAGCGGGCACTAGTAAGATTCCGCCGCCGGCATCCGCAATCGCATTCAGAGCGCGCTGTAACGCTGGCCCATCGTCTGCGACGCCATCACCAACTGCGCCAAACGCGCTGAGGTCAAAAGTGGTCGGGACAACTGTGTTGCCGCTCGGCGAGGCGTGGGAGGCCACGTTAACCCCGAATGGTTTCGGGCTGGTCACGGTCTCACGTCTCGCCGCGGAACCCGGCAAGGTCAACATTAACCACGAGAGGAGAAGTGCTAACTTCATTTCTAAGGTTTATCCAAGGCGCAGCAGTAGACTAACAATGCGTGCCGAGGCGAATTTGGGGGGCAAGGTTTTGAATGTGAGGCCTGTCATAAAACCGATTGAAACTCCATCGATTAGTTTCGGGCCGTGGTGAGGCTAAGAAAAGTATAAGCTCTTGATGGGCCAGTTGGAACCCTCAAATTTCTCACCAATCCCCCGGCATGCGAAGATTTAGACGAGTGGCCCCGCGGCAAAGTCTGAAAAAGGGGGATACGGCAGGACGGGACTAATTTGAGTAAGAGGCCAGGGCCGGTTAGCAGTCTAGCGGTTGTTTCAGTATCCGATTGAACAAAAGCTCGCCTGGCGTGCGATCACTCGCCGGGCGAATTGAACGTCGCCAACAATTCCGGAGCGCTGATGGTGGCAGTGCCCACTTTGCCAACCACAATCCCCGCCGCATGATTCGCGAGGGTGGCTGCTTCGAGCATGGTGGCTCCCGCCGAGAGCGCGGCTGCGAGGGTTGCGATCACAGTGTCGCCAGCGCCGGTCACATCGTAAACTTCGCGCGCCGTGGTGCCGACGTAAACCGGAGCCGCATCGCCTTCCAACAACATGATTCCGCGATCGCCGCGCGTGATCAGCACCGCATCACAACCAAGCTGTTCGCGGATCATACGTGCCGCCTGGTACAGGCCCTCGTCAGAATCTTCTTCGAGATTTGTCATGCGCAACGCTTCATGATGATTTGGCGTAATCAGCGAAGCAGGACGATAGCTCGCGAAGTTTCGGATCTTCGGATCTATCAGCACGGGCATCCGCTCGTAAGCGACTTTCAAAACCTCATCCAGAATGTGCGGCGTGACCACGCCCTTGTCGTAGTCTGAAACGACCAATGCGTCGGCATCCTGAATCGCTTCTTTTAGCGCTGCGATGATTTGTTCTTGAACTGATCCGTTAACTGGAGTTCGCAGTTCGCGATCGGCGCGCACTACGAGTTGGCTATGCGCAATGATGCGCGTTTTGGTGGTTGAAGGTCTGCTTTCATCGATGATCAGATATTCCTGTTTTTGCAGCGGGCTCGCCGCTTCCAGGCGTTTGCGCAGCCGTCCACCTGCCGTGTCGTTTCCGACGACGCCAATAACGCACGCGCTCGCGCCCAAGGCCGCGGCGTTGGCGAGTACATTCGCGGCGCCACCTAAATGGATCGACTCGCGACGAATGTCTACGACCGGGACCGGGGCCTCCGGCGAAATGCGAGTGACATCGCCCCAAACAAATTCATCGAGCATCACGTCGCCCAGAATGACGATCTTGCGTTCGGCCATCGCCTGGATGATCTGGTTTGCTCGCTCTTTGGTTAATTGATCCATAGCCTGGTTGAACGGTTGTAACGCAAACTGTTAGTTTGCGACTTTCTTAAGACCCAGCACGCAAACTATGACCGCGCGCAAACTAACAGTTTGCGTTACATTGCGCTTTCTCGCAAAACTCTTTCAATCGCCGCCGTCACGCGATTGACCGGCACGCGCAAAATACATTCAGGCTGCGCAAACTTCTCGCAGAAATAACCATGACAAGGCTGGCAGTCCATTTCCTCGTAAACAATTTCTGCCGCCGCGCCTGGCGCGTCTGAAACCCAAGGCCGCCAGTGAGCAGTGTTTGAAGATCCAAAGATCACCACCGCCGGAGTTTCCACCGCCGCGGCCATATGCGCGATGCCGCTGTCGTTACCGACGAACAAGCGAGCCCGCGCTAGCAATGCTGTGATCTCAGGTAAACTCAGATCGCTCAACGAAACTACCGGCGCGGAGGTGTTGCGCTTGAGCTGCTCGACCGTGTCCGCTTGCGCCGGCGTAGTTATGACCACAACTGCCAGCCCGCGCGCCGCAAGTTCCTGGGCCACGAGTCCAAACTTTTCCGCCGCCCACTGCTTCGTCGCAAATGCCGCTGCCGGATGCAGCGCCACGAAGGGCGCGCCTTCCAACCCTGCGTCTCGCAGCCTGGCCGCCACCGTGGCAGCCGCAGCTTCCGTTACAGCCAGATGGGTCCGCGGCCGATCGGTAACGGGAACGCCAGTCCAGCCGAGCAACGCCAGTTGTTGCTCGACGGAATGTGTTTTCTCGCGACCCCAAAGAATCGAGGACGACGGCGAACGATGGTTGTGCAAGCCCGCATACTGATACGCATCATGCCCGACGCGATATTTTGCGCCGGTGAACCTGGTCAGCAGCGTGGCAGTGGTGCCGCCGTGAAGGTTATAGACCACGTCGTAACGATGGGCGCGCAGGCGGCGAGCAATCCGCGCGCGCGATGAAGCGCTGCCCTTCGCGATGGTGATGACGTTATCGACGTGGGGATGGCCCTCGAGCACCGGCGCCACCCAATCCTCCACCAGGATATCGATGGCCGCGTGAGGCAGGAATCGTTTTAAGGCTTGGAGCGAAGGCGTAGCCAGAACTGTGTCGCCGATTGAACGCAACCGCACGACCAGCACGCGCTCGACAGTTTTCCAGTCCCAACGCGCGGGCGCGAGCGGCTGCGGCGCGGGTGGCCCATCGGCCAGACCTTCCGCAGCGAGTTCGCGCGCGGTTCCCATCGCCAGCTTGCGCAGTTGGGGAGACGATTCAACGATGTCGCGCAGGCTGTTCAAGTGGCTATTCGTTTTCGGATTGGTCTTCGTCTTCGATGGTGGCTTCGTCAACCAGCATCACCGGAATGTCGTCGCGAATAGGATACAGCCGGTGACAGTCGACGCACTTCAACCCACTGCCATCCGGTTTCAATTCGACTTTCGCCTTGCAGGAGGGGCAGGCGAGTATCTCGAGTAAATCAGGACTAATTGCCATGGGCTTGGACCTCACATTTGCGGTTTCGTTAGGCTCACAACCGGCCCTGTGAACGAGGCGTTGGGAGGACAAAGCTTAACACAGGCGAGTCGGCATGAGCACCGACTGCGCCGGTAGGTAGTGGGTCAGTTTGGTTGTGGCACGCGCATCTTGCGCGTGATTCACGGGCAAGATGCCCGTACCACTTTTGAAACTGACCCACTACCCGCCGGTAGATGGGCTGGAGCGGCACCGGGCCGGACCGCAAATAGAGGAAAGGTTTGAGTGCACCGGCTCAACGAAGTATTCTGAAGCATGTCTCTTGAATTCGCTGTCGAATATCCCTGCACCCTTCGCGCTCGTTACCGGGAGCAACATCTGCGCGAATGGGGCCGGCTGAGCAATCTCCACGCGCGCCTGACAACCGGCGACGTGAACGCGCCTTCGCTCGACAAGCTTGAATGGGTGGAAAACGCGCGCGAAGAAATGGAACTGATGCAAGCGGCGACTTCGATCTGTCCCAGTTGTCCCGCGTTTTTGCCGGAAGAGGTTGCGGGCGACGGCGAGATAGTGGGCTGTCTCGGACGGATCAACTATCCCATCGAAGCGCAGTTTGAAAAGTTTCTTGCCGACCGCGTGCAGCTTGCGCTCGATACTATCGACCATGCCGATCAACCACGCCTGCTGCACATTCTCGTCGATCCCGAATCACCCTTCGATGGCGAGGCGACTAAGGATCTGCGACGCGTAACTACTCCCGAGGGGCTGCGCTTCTTCGAACTGCGAGTGCCGATTCGTTTGTCGAGATCGGGAACGCAACTGACCACCGACAACATTTTCGATCTGCTGGCGGGTTTTCGTTCCGAGGATCACCTGCAAACAACTTACGTTAAGGAACTGCCTTTCGAGGCCACCGCGGACTATTACGACTTTCTCGATCTAATCCTGCGCAACGATCTGACGCAATCTGAGACTGCGCGGCTCAACGATCGCGGAAACAACTATCCGCAGTTTCTCCGTCTGCTCGCGGCCATCGAACGGGCTGAGGTGCTAAACGCGCGGGTGTTGTTGGATTAACGAGAGCTTAGCGCGAGGGCTTGCAGTTAAGATTGATTTAACCTCATGTTCACTTGCTCTTAAGGTCGCCACGTCATTGTCCATTGAAATCCGTGCCAGGTCTGGACGAAAAGAAATTATCAGGAGTGAAAGCCATGCTGATTGCGCAAAAGTGTAAGTTTGCCTTGTCGCTCTTCTTTGCCACGCTTGTAGTCCTCGTTTCCTGCGCCGCGCGAGTGCCGGCCCAAAACGTCGTCCAGAATTCACCGCCGCCAATGAGCGGCGGCGAGAAGCTCGCACGAGTGGAGCCGTCTGCTCCAGACAAGCCAGATAGGAACGGCACAACCACAGGCGACCCCAGCAAGCCGAACCCCAACAGGTCGAGCGAAGAGCGGCTGCTGGCGCTGGAACGTGCGCTGGATCAGCAAAACGCAAAGCTGGACCAACTGCACCAAATCATTCTTGAGCAACAGCAAACGATTCAACTCCTGACCAGGAGTGGCACGGGCGTCCCGCCCGTGACTCACCCGCAGGATGCAAATGCCACACTCCCCCCCGTCAATCACGCGCAAGATGCGCGTGCCACAACAAGTGTGGAAGAGCGCTTGAAAAAGGTCGAGGGCCGCGTGGCGGATATCGGACCAATAAAGTTTAGCGGCGACTTGCGGCTGCGGTCCGAATCGTTCTTCGGGTTATCAAACAGTCTCGCCAACGGCGCCAATCCCGCCGTCCTTGGCAACGAGTTGAGCATGCGCCACCGCCTGCGCGTGCGCGCGCGTTTGGCGATGAGCGGCGCGGTTGGTAACGAGTTTGACTGGGGCTTGCGTCTGGCCACAGGTGGTTTTGCCGACAACATTTCAACGAACCAGACGCTGACGGATTTTTACAGCCGCAAACCGTTCGGTCTGGATCAGGCCTTCATCAGTTACAAGCCGCGCGCAGTCCCCGGGCTGCGCATTCAAGGTGGAAAGTTTGAAGTGCCCTGGGCTTCGACCGAATTGACTATCGACGGCGATTTGATGATCGAAGGACTCAACGAATCCTACACACGCACCTTCAAGGGTTCATCGCTGAAGGAACTCAAGTTCGTCGCCTGGCAATCGCCTTTCCTCGAACGCAACTCTGCCTTCGTGCGCAACAGCAACGGCACGGTAAACATCGAGCAGTCGCGCCGCGGCGGCCGCGACCTGGCGCTTTATGGCGGCCAGATTCGGGCGACCTTTGCGCTCAGTCCCAAAGTGGGCCTTAGTGTTTCAGCAGCCGATCTCTATTTTTCCGGCACGCAGTTCATCTCGCCGGTGCAGGTTTGGGGCAGCCAGTTGCAGCTTCCCGTCACGTTTACCATCCCGGCTTCTGGTTCCACGCCGGCACAGACGATTACGACTCAAGTGTCCATCGCGCGCGATCTGCTCGTGGCCGGCAACGGCAATCTGGGCCTGACGAATGCCAGCAACAACGCGACAAACCGCGACGGCCGTCTCTCTTCCGGCTTCAATCTCGTCGATCTGCTGGCGCGTTTGGAGTTCAAGCAGAGCAAGCGTTGGCCCGTCACGGTCGTGCTGAATCTGGTCACCAACACGCAGACGCACGACGTGGTCACAGCCGGGCCCGGCGGCGCCGATCTAATTCTCCCCAACCACGAGAATCAGGGGTTCTGGGGCGAAGTGCTGATAGGACAAACGAAGGCGCGGGGCGATATGCAGTTTGGCTACACGTTCCTGCGCATTGAAAAAGATGCGGTGCTGACGCCTTTCAACTGGTCTGATGTAACGCAGCAATCAGACGTGCGCGGGCATCGGTTCAACTTTTCCTACGCCGCCGATCCGCGGGTAACGTTTGGGATAACCGGCATCATCACCCAGCGCCCGAATGGATTGCTTGGTCCATTTGGCACCACGCCGCCGGGCTCGTTTAACCTCCCGACGAAGCGCCTGCAACACGACACCGTAATCAAGTTCTAAACTCACTCGACGCTCGAACTGAAGAAGCTTGTAGGGCACGGCATGCCGTGCCCCACGCCCGTTCTCGGCCCGAAATTCAGCCGGTAGCTGTTGCTCGCAGCTTGGAGTACAGTCTTCGGCGGGTTTCTTGTATTTTGCCTGGTGAGGTTTTCACAAAACCCAAACCTGAAAGTCCAAGCTGAAGCTCTATCCGAGCGTTCCAAACAATGAAGACTCTCTTGCTCTTGCGACACGCGAAGGCCGAGAACGCCGTCGGCAGTTTGCCGGATTTCGATCGTGCCTTAAGCGAGCATGGCAAAAGCGGAGCGCAGGCTGTCGGGGTACACCTCAAAAGACAGGATCTCAAATTGGATTTGGTGTTGAGTTCGCCGGCGTTGCGTGCCCGCGAAACGGCGGAGCTGGTCCTTGCGGCGGCCGAGTTGCGCAGCAATATTATTTTTGATCAAAGAATCTACGAGGCCGGAGCTCTGCAACTGCTGGCGCTGTTATCCGAAATCGAAGGCGTCACCGCCTCGCTGCTGCTGGTGGGCCATAACCCGGCCTTGGCAGATCTCTTGCAAACTCTGACTGGTCATCCTGAACACATGTCGCCGGGAACTCTCGCGAAGATCAGTCTTGATGTCGAGCAATGGAGCGGCGTGGGGGCAAACACCGGCGCGCTCGATTGGCTAGTGAACCCAAAACAATTACTCGCTGATGGATAATCAGCGCTCGCTGACAAACTCCCCAGCGCTCACTGGCGTTCGTCCGCTCAGGCGTTTAGCCAGATCGGCATAGAAGCACCGCAGACATAATCCGTACGCATCCTCGCTCGCCTTCTCTCGTATCTTCACGCCACATGAGACGCAGAGGATTTGAAAAGCCAACTTGCTCGCCGCATGTTCAGCACGCTCTCGCACTTTTTCTAACATTGCCATTCCTTCCTCCAAATAGTTTTTTTCCGCAACGACATTACCGATTGCGTGTTACGCGCGCGTGGCCACGAGATTAAATCGAGACGACCAGCCAGATAGATTTCAGAAGCAATTCAGACTACGCGCCTGTGGAAAAAACTATATCCCGCCAGTTAACATTTTGGTAACATCGCTGTAATGCGCCGTCCCCAACGGCGTGATTCCAAAAGCAAACCGACGCACGCCGCAGAGTCTACGCCGGTACTGCCTGGGAGGAAGCGAGTTGCTACCCAGACCGCAAGGAATCTTTTTCTCTAAAGTGGCCCACGCTGCCTGCGTGGTTGCCATTGTTCTGCCCTTCTGTTCGTCGGAATCGTCCAGCTCAGCTAAAGCAGCGGGGAGCCAAAGCCATATTTTGGCCCGCGATAATATTTCCTCAGCGCGACGCAAAGAGCTGGCGGCTAAACTCCGCAAGATAACCGGCTGGTCCGATCTTGAGTTTGACCGCAATGGCGGTTTGCATGGAGGCCTTAGGGCCGCGGTTGGCGGATCGAAAACCGCCCGAGAGTTTCTGGCGAGCGTGATGCGCGGACCCGCAGTTGTCGTACTCGAAGACGCCAGCAGGAGTTCTGAAGTCGCGTTTTGTCGGGTGAACCCCGGGCGTTGGACGAACGACTCAGCGAGTAAGCCGGCCGCCTACGTAGTGAAAATTGATTTTTCAGACTTCGAGTATGTTACCGGCGACCAACGTGCGCTCGCTGCCTTTGACGTAGGTTGGGGATTGCTGCATGAACTCGACCATATCGCCAACGACTCCCAGGATGCGACCTCCTTGGCTGAGGCAGGCGAGTGTGAAACTCATATCAATCGAATGCGTCGCGAATTGAATCTGCCGGAACGCGCAAGCTATTTCTACACGGCCCTGCCGCTTACTTCCGACCCGCTTTTCATCACCCGTCTGGTTCGACTTGAATTCGAGCAGGAACAAGCGCCGTCCAATAAGAAGAAGCGTTACTGGCTCGTTTGGGACGCTAACGCTGTCGGCGGCCTGGACCCACAAAAGCAAATCGCCTCACTGAGATAAGCGTTTCACTCCCGTTCAAATCCCTAACTTAATTGTATTTGTTGCGGCACACCGCGGCGCGGGATCTGTGTCAGATGTCTTTGGCGTTTCTCGCCGACATGGATCGCAGGGTGGACCGATCCAGGCGCGCCGCATGGGCCGCGTGTGCTTCACGAGTCAACTGCTCCAGCGTGGAATGAATTTCAAAGATCACGTCTTTCAGATCCCTTAGTTCGCGAGGCGATCTCTGTTTACGCGAGAATAATGCCGTAGCGATCTCGCTACTCAGTTCATGTGAAATTGCCATAGGGTCACCGGGAATCTGAACCGCGCCTGAAATATCTAACTTGCCGGAGTTGAATATCGTTTGAGAAGTGGCGGGCATCCTACACCGCGCCTGTTACGCCATTGTTAATTCGATGTTAATAAACCGTCCGTCAGAGTGATATTCCAGAATTTACGCATTGCTGCCGCGACTGGAGTAACAAATATTTAAGGCGCTATTCACAGCGCCTTAACCTCGCGTCGATAGATTCCACTTTCGACAACCCAAGTCTGGATTTTCAAACAGGGACAGAGATCGTTGAAGTCTATTTTTCAATGCGGAACCTAAAACGGGATACCGTCAATCATCCATCTCTTTTTTCAAACATCAACAGGAGAATTAGCATGACCACCCAAGCCCCCCGATGGCTTAACAGCATCTTAATGGCCCTACTCACAATCGCGACAATCGGATTGTTCCAGGGGCCCGCGCGAGCGCAGAC
>JANMVC010000624.1:0-7050 GCA_031392315.1 Pyrinomonadaceae bacterium
AATCATGGAAGAATACTCAGATCGTGCGCCTGCCGATGTTGCGTGGTACCCAATGGTTCCGATCCGCGATGTCGTAATTTTCCCGTTTACCAAAGTCGCTTTCAAGATAGGCCGCCAGGGTTCGGTGCGCGCGCTGGAGCAGGCTCTCGCCGCTGATCGCACGATCTTTCTGGCCACGCAACACGACGCCACTGTTGACGAGCCCTCGCCGGATCAAATCTACGGCGTGGGAACCCTCGGCCGGATCCTGCAGTCGCAAAAGCAGGACAATGGCCAGATCAAAGTTGTGGTGGAAGGCCGCGAGCGCGCGACGACTGTGCGCGTGGAAAATACTGACGGCGCTTTCATGGCGCTCGTCAAACGCGCTCCGGTAGTTAACGAAGAAGGCGCTCGTTTGGATGCCCTCGTGCAAAAAATCGGGCAGCTAATAGAACAACATCTACGACTCGCGCCGGAAACCCAAACGGACGCGCTGCAAACTGCGCTCCGCAATCAAAATCCTTCGCATCTGGCTGACGCGCTGGCTTCGCAGCTGCGCATCACCGTCGAAGACAAGCAGGGCATTCTCGAACTGTTCTCTTCCCAGGCCCGCCTGGCGCGGCTGATCGAGTTGCTCGAAATGGAAATCGAAAAGCGACAGCTTGATCGATCGATTCAAACGCGCGTCAAGCGTCAGATGGAGAAAGCCCAGAAAGAGTACTACCTCAACGAACAGATCAAGGCCATTCACAAAGAGCTGGGCCGCAAAGACGAGAAAGCCGAGCTTGAAGATCTGAAAAAGAAGATCGAAGAAGTGGGCATGACTGAAGAGGCCAAACAGAAGGCGCTTCAGGAGTTGCATCGCCTCGAAGCGATGCCGCCAATGTCTGCCGAGGGAACTGTTTCGCGCACTTACATCGACTGGCTGGTAAGTGTGCCCTGGAAACAGAAGAGCAAAGAGATCAAAGACCTCTCGAAGGCGGAGGATGTACTCAACGAAGATCACTTCGGACTCGAGAAAATCAAGGAACGCATCCTCGAATATCTTGCTGTTCGCCAGTTGGTGAAGAATCCCAAGGGCTCAATCCTCTGCTTCGTTGGTCCTCCGGGAGTTGGCAAAACCAGTCTGGGCAAGTCGATTGCCCGCGCGACGGGCCGCAAGTTTGTGCGCCTTTCGCTCGGCGGCGTGCGCGATGAAGCTGAGATTCGTGGTCATCGCCGCACTTACATCGGCGCACTGCCCGGTCAGATTATTCAGATGATGAAGAAGGCGGGAGCGATTAATCCCGTGGTTCTGTTGGATGAAGTAGATAAGTTGGGCGCTGATTTTCGCGGCGACCCGAGTTCGGCTCTGCTGGAGGTGCTGGACCCGGAACAGAACCACACCTTCCAGGATCATTATCTCGACGTGGAATACGATCTCTCGAAAGTTTTCTTTATCGCCACGTCGAACGTCCTGCATACGATTCCGCCCGCATTACAGGACCGCTTAGAAATTCTGCGTCTTTCCGGTTACACCGAAACGGAAAAACTCGAAATTGCCAAGCGGCATCTGGTGCCCAAGCAGGCCGAGGGTAATGGGTTAAAGCCCGAGCAATTGGATTTCACTGACGCGGGGCTAATCGAACTGATTCGCCATTACACTCGCGAAGCCGGCGTTCGCAATCTCGAACGCGAGATCGGTTCCTGTTGCCGCAAACTGGCACGTCGCTTCGTTTCCGAAACCGTTGCCGGCGATTTCAAAGACACGATTGACGCCGCGCGCGTTCGCGAAATGCTGGGGCCAATCAAGTTTCGCCAGCAGGTGGTGGCCGCCGAAAGCGAAGTCGGGCTGGCGACCGGCTTGGCCTGGACAGAAGTTGGCGGCGAAGTTCTGCAGATTGAGGCGACACTGACCAAGGGCCGCGGCGGCGTGATGCTCACTGGGAAGCTTGGCGATGTAATGCAGGAGTCAGCACAAGCCGCCTTGACGTGTATTAAAGCGCGGGCGGAGCGCCTATCCATCAATCTTGATTTCATTCGTAAACGCGATTTGCACATTCACGTGCCCGAAGGCGCGATCCCCAAGGATGGCCCATCGGCTGGGATCACGATGGCCACGGCCATGGCTTCGGCGCTGACGCGCGCTGCGGTGAGAAAAAACGTGGCGATGACCGGAGAGATCACTCTTCGCGGCCGTGTGCTGCCGATTGGCGGCGTGAAAGAAAAACTGCTGGCAGCTCATCGCTTTGGAATTGACACAATAATTTTGCCGAAAGATAACGAGAAGGATTTGCCGGACGTGCCCGAAGAAGTTCGCAATGCGCTCTGCATCAATTTGGTTGAGACGATTGATGAAGTGTTGGCGCTTGCGCTCGAGGACGCGCTGCCGGCTGTAGGTGCTACGCCAGAGGAGGCCAAGGCGCCTCCGATCTGGACGACGGAGCCACCTTCGCACGGCATTCAAACAAGTTAACATCCGCCATTACAGCAGTAGTCTCTGGGTTGGAGTTTGATCCGTGTTCGCGCGGGCGAGCCGCTGGTAAAACTCTAAGCTCCGCTCGCCTTTTCAGGTTCACATAACAAACCACCCCAAGGAGATTTCAAAATGAGCAAACAACAAGACGCAGATTTGATTCTGAAGTTGTACGACTTGAGACGGGAAGCAACCATGCGCGAGGCGCGCAACTGGATGTTCACCTTTAACCCTACGAGCGTGCAGGACATCATTGAAGTGCTGCTCGGCGATCACAGCGGCCACTATCGGATGGTGGTTTCCTACTGGGAAATGGCTGCCGCCATGGTTAACAACGGCGCGATCGACGAGAAACTGTTCAATGAGAGTAACGGTGAGCACATCTTCGTCTACTCCAAAATCCAACCGGTGATTGAAGAAATTCGCGCGCTGTTTGGCAGTCCGGAGTTCTTGAGCAATCTCGAAGCTCTCGTCAAACGTATCCCGGACAGCGAACAAAAGCTGGCGTCCATGAGGGAGCGCATGAAGAAATTTGCAGAGATGCGAGCCGAGCGGGCGGTTAAAACCCAGGCAGCGGGTAACTGATCTGTCAGACCTTAGACGGTCGACCGTGCCCGCAGCAGGATTTCGTCTGCTCCCGTAAAAAATGAAAGTCACGAGCACCGAATTCCTGAAAAGCAGCTTCAGCGAACCTGATTGGCCCAGCAGCGTCCTTCCCGAGATTGCCTTTATGGGGCGGTCGAATGTGGGAAAATCGAGTTTGCTCAATTCCCTGCTCGGGGTGAAGGGGCTGGCCCGCACCTCGTCTACTCCGGGCAGGACCCAATCGCTCAACTTTTTTCTGATCAATAGGAAGTTCCGGTTTGTTGACCTGCCTGGCTTTGGATACGCGCGCGTGCCAAAAGCAATTCAGGCAAACTGGGGGGAGATGGTTTCGAGCTACCTTGCCAAGCGGTCGCAGCTTGTGCTATCAATTCACCTCGTAGATTCGCGCCACGAACCCACAAAATTGGATTTGCAGCTTCACGAATGGCTTGATCATAGCTTCAAGCCACGCTTAATTGTTGCCACAAAATCCGATAAGCTGTCTAACAACGAGTTGAAAAAGAGCCTGGGCCGCGTTCAGCGCGTGTTCGGCGAAGATCGTGTAGTAGCTTTTTCCGCTAAGACTGGAACTGGCCGCGATGAGGTTTGGCGGACAATCGACAGCGCCCTGGCTAATTTCAACCATTAGACTTTGAGTAGAAGTTTCCAATAGGTAGAATAACTTCCGCAAATCAACGTCGAGCGTCGAATGTCAGTTTCTCAAAGCCCCCTTTGTCAATCTGAGTTAATTCTGAAAATCGGGCTTACTACATTGCGCCAGATTGCAATCTCGCTCGACATCGAGATAAATTGCTGAACATCCTTGAAGAGAATCGTGTTGGAGCCTCGCGAATAGGTTTCGCGGGTCCGCCGAATTGGCTTGTTCATTCCGCAGCTTTTCTCTTTTTCCGAGCCTCCAAACACCCAACTTCAACCGCACGATAGACCAGTCGGTTTTGACGATTATTTAGGAACGAATGATATGGCACAGAGAACACGTTCACGCGCTTCCAGCGCAAACAGCGACGACGGCGACGACGGAGACATCGGCGCCGCCGCGGTAGCAACTGCCGAATCTCCAGAGACGGATGGCCGAGAAAGCCGGGGAGGCGAGGGCTTCCTGAATCTCGCTGACCTGAAGGAGATGTCGATTTCCAAGCTGACCAGCATTGCCAAGGGCATGGATGTGCCGGGCGCTACTGGCATGCGGAAGCAGGAATTGATCTTCAAAGTGCTGGCGGCGCAGACGGAGAAGAGCGGTTTGATTTTCTCCGAAGGCGTTTTGGAAACTTTGCCTGACGGCTTTGGCTTCCTCCGCGCTCCCGAATACAACTACCTTCCCGGGCCCGATGATATTTATGTTTCGCCGTCGCAGATTCGCAAATTCGATCTGCGCACCGGCGACACCGTGAGCGGACAAATTCGCCCACCAAAAGAAGGCGAGCGTTATTTCGCGCTGATCAAAGTTGAAGCCATCAACTTCGAGTCTCCCGATCAGGCGCGCGAGAAGGTCTTTTTCGATAACCTGACGCCGCTCTATCCCGACGAGATGCTGCGGATGGAAGTGACGCCGGAAAATCTGTCGGCCCGCGTTATCGATCTCGTCACTCCGCTGGGCAAGGGACAGCGCGGATTGATCGTGGCCCCGCCGCGCACCGGCAAAACAATGCTGTTGCAGACGATTGCAAACTCAGTTACCCAGAACCATCCGGAAGTAACTTTGATTGTGCTGTTGATCGATGAGCGCCCGGAAGAAGTCACCGACATGCAGCGCTCGGTGAACGGCGAAGTGATTTCGTCTACTTTTGATGAACCGCCCACGCGCCACGTTCAGGTCGCCGACATGGTGATTGAAAAAGCGAAGCGTCTCGTCGAACATAAACGCGACGTGGTGATCTTGTTGGATTCGATTACTCGACTGGCGCGAGCTCATAACGCGGTGGTTCCACCCAGCGGTAAGATTCTTTCCGGCGGTATCGATTCAAATGCGCTGCAACGACCAAAGCGGTTCTTCGGCGCCGCCCGCAACATTGAAGAGGGCGGGTCGCTGACGATCATCGCGACGGCGCTGATCGACACCGGCTCACGCATGGACGACGGAATTTTTGAGGAGTTCAAAGGCACCGGCAACTCCGAAATCCATCTCGACCGCCGTCTGAGCGACAAGCGACTGTTCCCCGCGATCGACTTGCAGCGTTCCGGCACACGCAAAGAAGAACTCCTGCTGAGCAAGGAAGACTTAAGTCGCATCTGGGTGATGCGTCGCGTGTTGAATCCGCTGTCGCCAGTTGAGCAGATGGAAGTTGTGCTCGAGCGGCTGGAAAAGGCCAAGACCAACGCCGAGTTTCTGGCGTCGATGCAGAGCTAAGGTATGAGTCAGGATTCACCCAGCAGCCGAAAGGGTATGAAGGTGGTAGGTGGTCGCAACCTTCCTCCATTCTGGGAGCGCTTTAACCGTTTGCAAAGAACATCCCATCGCATTCTGGGGAGAGGCGTAAGCCCAAAGGGGGTCTTCCGCTTCAGGAGCTTCGAGGAATTTGAAGAATGGAAGCAACTGTACCGCCTCCAAGAACTCCCGAAGAAGACGACCTAGCAAAACTTTGCGCTTCGCTCAATGCGCAAGGGGCTCGTTATCTTGTCGTGGGGGGACTGGCGATGATCCAACAGGGCTTCCTCAGAGCGACTGAGGACATTGATTTACTGTTAGAAGAATCGCGTGATAACCAGAAAAGAGCCCTGAAGGCTTTGGAGGTGTTGTCTGACAAAGCTGTACTTGAAGTGGACGCTAACGATCTCGACGAGTATATCGTGGTTCGAGTTGCCGATGAGATCGTCGTCGATCTAATGCTGTCAGCTTGCGGCGTAACATACGCAGACGCCGAAGGGGAAATTGAAATCAGGACTATCCAGGATGTGCCCATCCCCTTTGCTTCCGCAAAACTACTGCTGCGCATGAAGCAAACGTATCGCGAGAAGGACATACCCGACCGCCACTTTCTGAAAAAGAAACTCCGAGCCGAACCGAGAAGATGATCCCCCGCTAAAATTCCGCTGCAAGCAAACCAGTGCGCATCGCTCTCCTTTCATCTGAAGTTGTGCCCTTCGCCAAGACGGGCGGCCTCGCTGATGTCGCGGGCGCATTGCCGAAGGCGCTGGGTAAGCATGAAGTTGACTGCCGCGTCATCCTTCCGCTCTACAGCCAGATCGATCGAGCGCTACTTACCGACGAGGTAGTTGAAGATGTACCCGTGCAATGGCGTGGCCAAACTCAGCCCACTCGCTTCTATCAAAGTGATGCTGCCGGAGCGCCTGCTTACCTACTCGACGCTCCGGATTTCTACTCTCCCAGCTCGATTTATGGTCATGCCAACGACCACGAGCGATTCGCTTTCTTTTCCCGCGCCGCACTGGCTCTGGTCAAACATCTCGATTGGAAACCTGACGTAGTCCACGGCAACGATTGGCCCTGCGGTTTCGCCATGGCTGAACTCCGCGCCAGGCGTCGTTACGACGAATTCTTCAAGAACGTAAAAACGGCGTTCTCGATTCACAACCTTGCTTACCAGGGTCTCTTCAGCGCCCGCGATCTTTGGTGGCTCGGGTTTGGTGAGAGCCCCGAGAAGGATGATTTTCTATTAAGTGGCAACGCCTCCGCGCTCAAAGCCGGACTGCTAACTGCCGATGCGCTGTCCACGGTCAGCCGCCGCTACTCCCAGGAGATTCAGGGATCCGAGCAAGGCGCCGGCCTCGATTGGATTCTGCGCGCGCGCCGCGATCGCCTCGCGGGAATCACTAATGGCGTGGACTACGATCTTTGGAACCCCGAGACTGATCCGCACATCGCGGCAAACTTCTCGGCTGCCGATCTTTCAGGAAAGGTTGATTGCAAACTCGACTTGCTCCGACGCTTCGGTCTGCCTCAAGAGAAAGAGCGACCCATCATCGCAATCATTTCGCGTCTGGTCGCGCAGAAGGGTTACGACCTGATCCGCCAGGCGGCTGGGGAGATTCTTCAAACCGGCGCGTTTTTC
>JANMVC010000628.1:0-4832 GCA_031392315.1 Pyrinomonadaceae bacterium
CTCTTTCCGCTGCACGGCGGGAACTGCCATGCGTCCAGTACTCAAACCCCGGATCCCATTCAGGCGATTCGGCAGCACTACGCCGCCATCAACAAAGGCGTGCGCCGGTACTAGCGCGTCTAGAAAGAATTGTCCGGCTTCTCGCTCGAAGGCGGCGAGATGATTGCCTATTTCGATGGTCCGGCAATCGTGAAGATCGTGGCGAATCATTTTGGCGAAGGCGGCAGGGCGTCTGAAGAATACTACTACCACGATGGAAAGCTGATCTTCGTTTTCCGCAAAGACTATCGCTACGACCGACCGTTGAGCGGGAAGGTTGTGGAAACGAAGGAGAACCGTTTCTACTTCCATAACGATGGACTAGTCAGGTGGATTGACGAGATGGGCAAACCAGTCCCACCTGGCATGGCGGAGTTTCCGCTGAAGGAAGACGAATACCGCGAATCCTCAAGCAAGTTTCTCGAAGGCGCGCGTTCTAAGAACGCAACCATCGAAGCTTGAACCTGCAAACCAATACGGTCCACGAAATCACACGAAACTACACGAAGGGCGCACGAAATAAGAGACCTTAATTCGTGCTAGTTCGTGTGATTTAGCGGATCGCTCTGAATGGCTGGTTGACTGTCTGCCGCGCTGAGTTTGACAAGAGCCTGATCGCTGGGAGCGCAGACAGCGGGGTCCCCAACCGGGCTGCTCGTCCTGTCTACAATAGTCGCAACCCGCCCGAACTCACGCGCAAGTTGCGCGCGCCGCAATCAGATGAGTTTCCATCTTGTTGCATGAAGCGGATTTACTGGACAACTTTCTTAACGCTTAAAAGCGAAAAATTTGGAATCACCTCGGGTCAACCGGCCGATTCCAAATTTCAAAACGATATTCCATTATTTCGGCGCAAAGTAAAGGAGAAAACGCGATCTGAAGTTGCTAAGATGGAAACTAATTAACTCGAATGCCGTAATACTTCGAGGTCGCGCAACTCCACCCCCTGGTCTATGGACAGCCTTTGGACAAAAGTTCGTGGACAGACTTTGCGGCCCGGTTTTCCGCCGCAGGGCCAACTCAAATCAATCTACATGGAGAGATAGAATGAAGAACTCATACAAGGCTTTCACCGCTCTCGTGCTTCTTGCAGCCATCGGAGTATCCACCGCGTTTGGCCAGGGACGTGGCTACGATCCTTCGAGCATGGATAAGACCACGCAGGCGTGTACTGACTTCTATCAGTTTGCCAATGGCACCTGGCTTGTGAAGACCGCGATTCCGCCGGCGTATTCATCCTGGGGCAGCTTCCATGTGCTCGCCGAGAAGAACCGCACCGCGATGCACGAAATTCTGGAAGCCGCCGCGAAAAAAACTAACGCCGCGAAAGGCAGCAACGAGCAGAAGATTGGCGACTACTACGCCAGCTGTCTCGACGAAGCCAAACGCGAGGCCGAGGGCATGAAGCCGCTCGTGCCCGAACTGGCGCGCATCGATAAGGTCGCGGATGCGAAAGGCGTGCAAGCGCAGGTGGCCTATTTGCATCGACATGGGATTGCAGCACTCTTCGGGTTTGGTTCGCTTCCCGATCTCAAAAACAGTTCGATGGTGCGCAGCTTTGCCGGACAGGGCGGGCTGAGTCTTCCCAACCGCGACTATTACACGAAGACTGACGAGAACTCTGCGAAGCTGCGCGCCGAATTCGTGAAGCACGTCGCGACCATGTTTCAGCTCGTCGGTGACAATCCTGAACAGGCTGCGAAGAATGCGCAGACTGTACTGACGGTGCAGACGCGTCTCGCGGAAAACTCCCGCACACCTGTAGCGCTGCGCGATCCTACGACTCAGTATCACATGATGAACCCTGCGCAGTTGCAGGAGTTGACGCCCAACTTTTCCTGGGATTCGTATCGCAAGAACGTGGGCGCGCCGGTCACTGGCGATATCAACGTCGCGCATCCTGAGTTTTTTCAGGCAGTCGACAAGATGCTGACGGAAGTGTCTGTTGCAGATTGGAAAACCTATCTGCGTTGGCATCTGATTAGTGCCGCGGCGCCGAGTCTGTCTTCAAAGTTTGAAACGGAGAGCTTTAACTTTTTTGGCAAGACGCTCGAAGGCCGCAAAGAGCAACTTCCGCGCTGGCGCCGGTGTGTGACGGCGACCGACGGCGCGCTGGGCGAGGCGCTGGGCCAGGTTTACGTTGCTCGGGTGTTTACGCCCGACTCGAAGACGCGAATGGTCACACTGGTGAACAATCTGATTGCAGCCTTCCGCGAGCGCTTGCTAAAGCTGGAATGGATGAGCGACGAAACGCGGAAGCAGGCTATTGCCAAGCTCGAGTCGTTTGTCCAGAAGATCGGCTACCCCGACAAGTGGATCGACTATTCAGCGCTCAATGTCTCCCGAGATTCCTATTTGGCAAACGTGCTGCGCTCAAGTGAGTTTGACCAGCGCCGCGACTTCGACAAAATCAACAAGCCAGTGGACCGGAAGCTATGGAGCATGACGCCGCCGACGGTTAACGCCGGCTACAATCCGCTGAACAACGACATCACCTTTCCGGCTGGAATCCTGCAAGCGCCCTTCTTTAACCCCGACGCCGACGATGCGATTAACTACGGATCCATCGGCGCTGTGATTGGCCATGAGATTACGCACGGCTACGACGACTCCGGCGCAAACTTCGACGCCAGCGGCAATTTGAAAAACTGGTGGAAGCCTGCGGATCAGAAAAACTTTGAATCGCGATCAGAATGTATCGTCAAACAGTTTGACGCGTTTGAAGTTGAGCCGGGACTCAACATGATCGGCAAGCTGGTGTCCGGCGAATCAATCGCCGACTTTGGTGGACTGACTGTAGCCTACCAGGCGTTTATGAAATCGCTTGAAGGCAAGTCGCGCCCGGCCAACATCGATGGCTTCACACCGGAACAGCGTTTCTTCCTCGGCTGGGCGCAAGTGTGGGCGTCGAAATACACAACAGAGGCGGCGCGGCTACAAGCGAGGTCAGACCCGCATCCGCTGGCGCGTTTCCGCGTCAATGGACCGGTGTCAAACATGCCGGAATTTGCCGCGGCGTTTTCATGTAAGGCCAGCGACGCGATGGTGCGTGCGGAAAACGATCGCTGCCAAATTTGGTGATGACGCGGCAAGCCGCCTGCCTAAGGACACAAGACCCAGGCTTTAACAAGCGGTATAATCAGAGCTCCAAGTTCCTACCAATGTGATAACCCAGGAGATCCATGAGATGACCAATCTGAAACGTTCCTTCACTTCTTCCGTTGCTCTCGTTGCACTGTTGAGTGGAGCGCAGCTCGCCTTCGCGCAGGTGCGCACGCCGCGCCCGAGTCCTAAAGCGAGCGTCATGGCCACTATCGGCGTCACTGATGTGACGATCACCTATAGCCGGCCCGCCGTGAAAGGTCGAACAATTTGGGGCGACCCATTGCCGGAGCAGGCGAGCGTCAAAGGCGAGGCGACGCTTGACGATCAAAACGCGCGGCCCAAGGGCGCGCCGATCGTGCCCTGGGGGCACGCATGGCGCACGGGCGCCAACGAAGCGACGCAGTTTGTGGTCACTGACGAGGTTCTGATCAATGGCCAAAAACTTCCCGCCGGCAGCTACAGTCTCCACACTGTGCCCACTAAGAATGAGTTCACCCTCATCTTCAACAGCGTGGCCAATCAATGGGGGAGCTTCAGCTACGATGCCGCTAAGGACACGCTGCGGGTCAAAGCGAAGGCGGAGTGGGTGACTGAGAGCAAGGAGTGGTTGGAGTATGCCATCGAGCCGGTCAGCGAGAGTTCAGCCCAGGTAAACATTCGTTGGGAGAAGTTGCGGGTGCCGTTCACGGTTGAGGTGAAAGATGTGAAGGCATTAACGCTGCAAAAGGCGCGCGCAGCCGTCGCGGCAGCCAAGCCTGACGACTTCCAAACACGCACGCAGGCAGCGGCCTTCGGCTTGCAAGATAAAGCCAGTGCGGAGGAAGCAATGGGGTGGCTGGAAGAGTCGATCAAGATCAAGGCCACCTTCGGTAACGTCGGACTCAAAGCGCGGACGCTGGCCGCACAGGGCAAGACCGCGGAAGCTATCGCCGCCGGCGAGCAGGCCATCCAGATTGGCAAAGATGCCAAGATCAACCCGACGGCCATCGCCAACATGGAAAAACTCGTAACTGAGTGGAAAGCGAAGAAAGGCTAGCCAATCAAATCGATCACTGCGGATTTTTGTGCGGGAAACCCTTCATAGACCATGAAGGGTTTTTCCCTTTCAGCGCCGTTGAATAAGTGTTATTGTCCCGCTTTCCCCGCTTCGTTTAGCCTGGCTCCAACTGCTTTGATTCGCCAAAGGTGACCACTATGAATATTCCCCTGCCGTCGCTGCTGTTTCGTTCATTAGCAACACTTCTAATCGCCCTTGTCAGTTGTTCTCCTCTGTGGGCTACCTGCGGCGGAGGCGGCGGAGGCGGTGTCGGTGGCATGTCCGGCGGCGGCGCTAACCCGACTGTCTACTACGTGCCCTGGAAGATTCGCGAACCAAAGGATCCGCCGCCCATGGGCCTGGTGCTCTATTGGTTCCCGGCTTCCAAAGAGGAGTTGCAAAAATCCAGTCTGCGCGCATCGCGCCCGCTTTCGCTCTACGCCGCGCAATGCATCGCGATGGAACTGGCCGATGGGCGAACCCCAAATGCCGAAAAGCTGGTCGGCGAGTCCACCCTGCCAGTCGCAGTGCTGGCCACGCCTGACGGAACTCCGGTAACCAAAGTCGAAAACAAAGACGGCAAGCTCAAGGTTGAGCAACTGGAGAAGCTTGTCGAAACTGAAGTGAAGGCGCGAGAGAGTGCGCTCGACAG
>JANMVC010000640.1:0-2423 GCA_031392315.1 Pyrinomonadaceae bacterium
GGCACTTACCTGGTCTTCGAAAACAATTTTGACGGCGAGCTCGATCCTTATCTGGAAGATCTCTACGCGCAGGCCGCCGATGGTTTGCACCGCATCTACAGTTGCTGCGATGGCTACAGGGCTGCGAGCGCCGCGGACAAGGTGCAACTGCTTTCGTATTTGCGCGCCCACGTAGTTCGTCCCAATGCCTACCACATCGGCAACGTCGGCCGTAGCGTTGTGCGCACGCAACAGGAAGATGCCCTACGCGACGGCCTGGAAGATTTTCTTGACGATGTCGTGAAGCAGGGGAACATCGGTACACCAGCCTCGATTCGGCAAAAGGTGCAGGCTTTTGTCCGGAGTCAACCTGCGCTCGCGTGGGCGACCAGCGCAGAGCCTAAACAAACTGCAATGGAGCACTTCATTCCGCGACTAAAGATTGCAATTGTCGCGCTGATTGCTCTGCTGCTCTTGCCGGTATTGATTCCGCTGGCAATCGTTTGGATCGTCATGTTGCGTTGGACTGAAACTCACGAGCCGGCGCCGCCGGAGCTTGACGTGAAAGACCACGTCAAGGAGTTAGTGACCCGCGAAGATCGCACCCACATAGTTCAAAACCACATGTGCAGCATCACGACCGTGAAGCCGGGAATGTTTCGCCGGTTCACCCTCTGGGGGCTTTTGTGGGTGGTTAACCTGCTCGCGCGCACGTCAGACAAGGGTGAACTGAGCGGAATTCCCAGCATCCACTTCGCCCATTGGTCCCTGATCGACAACGGACGCCGGCTGCTGTTTGTCAGCAACTTCGACGGCAGTTGGGAAAACTATCTGGACGACTTCATCGATAAGGCGAGCACCGGATTGACCGCCATCTGGAGCAACACGCTGGGCTTCCCCAAGACAAGTTGGCTCGTGCGCGAAGGCGCGCGCGATGGTTCGCGTTTCAAGGCTAACGCCCGTGACAAACAGACCTACACCAACGTTTGGTATAGCGCCTACAAACCGTTAACCGTGCAGTCTATCGACAACAACACTGCCATCCGCGACGACCTGTTCACCGCGCTTGACGACACCGCGACGCGCGACTGGGTGCGGCGTTTTTAGATTAAGGAGACAACCTTATGGCTGAACTCAAACCGGAAGACATGCAGGATATTCAGGGCTTCGTCATCAGCGGCTATGCCCACCTCCCGTGTGTCAGCTATCACCTCCTGCGCGTAAACGATCCCCGGGCGGCGCGTGGCTGGTTGGCCCAACTCGTCAACGAGATCACAACCAGCGAAGGTAAGGAATTGATTTCGTGTCTCAATTTGGCGCTGACGCATAACGGACTCGGCCGCCTGGGACTGGACGCGGCGACGCTCGACACTTTTTCGCGGCCCTTTGTCGAGGGCATGTCCACGCCGCATCGCTCGCGCATCCTCGGCGATGCGGTTGAGAATGCGCCGGCAAACTGGGACTGGGGTGGAGATATGAAGTCTGACCCGGCGAAAGCTGTCGATATTCTGCTGCTACTTTTTGGTAAAGACGAAACTACGCTGGACCTGCTGGTCAATGCCCATCGGGCGCGTTTTGCCGAAGGCGGACTTGATGAAGTCATCGCGCTCGGAGCCGGACGGCAACCCGATATTCATGAGCATTTCGGCTTTGCCGACGGCATGGGCCAGCCAGCCATTGAAGGAACCATTCAAACCCGAGAGGCCGCGCCGCGAAACGTGATCAAAACCGGCGAGATGCTGCTGGGATACGTCAACGATTATGGCAAGCTCGCGGATACGCCATCGCTCAAAGCCACGCTCGATCCGCAAAGCATTCTGCTTGACCTGCCTGCTGTAGATGAAACTGAACAAGCTTTGCCTCCTGGCGAGCGGGGCACCGTGAGGCGTGACCTCGGACGCAACGGCACTTACCTGGTTTTTCGCCAGTTGGCCCAGCATGTCGCAAAGTTCTGCCATTTCCTCGACGAGGCCACGCGCACGCTCGACGGTCAGATCGATCCCGACGCCAGCAACCGTTTGGCCGCCAAGTTTGTCGGACGCTGGCACAACGGCGCGCCCCTGGCTCTGTCGCCTGACACCGACGATCCAGCCTTGAGCAAGGCAGACGATTTTGGTTACCGAGATTCGGATGCCCACGGTTTCAAGTGTCCCATAGGTTCGCATGTGCGGCGTTCCAATCCCCGCGACACGCTGGGCCCGGATGGTCCCACGGCGCTGGCTACCGCGAACCGCCACCGCATTCTTCGTCGAGGCCGATCATATGGAGTTCGACCCGATGATCGGCGGGTGGATGACGGTGTGCCGCGAGGACTCCACTTCCTCTGCCTGAATGCCGACATCGAGCGCCAGTTTGAATTTGTGCAGCAGACCTGGGTTAACAATCCCGTGTTTGGTGGTTTGGACGGCGAGGTCGATCCGCTGGTTGGAAATCTAACGAAGGGC
>JANMVC010000012.1:0-6891 GCA_031392315.1 Pyrinomonadaceae bacterium
AGGTTCTTATTCCAAAGCGAACGAAATCTACGTCAGAGTCGACAAGAAAAGTCTGTCGCCAACGGAAACGCGTTGGGTGGAGTTTCGCCTTGCGGACACAAGTTGGCGTGCGCTGGCGGGTTCTTCAACTTCAGACACTACCAAGTTCGAAATCGCCGAAAGCAAACTCGCCGAGCTGATCCGCGCAAACGAGAAAGACGAGGACCGTGATCTGGTTTGGGCCGAAGCGCACGAGTCGCTCGGCGACTTCTATTGGACACGTCGCCAGCAAATGAACTGGGGCATGGCCTGGCCCCACTATCAGCAGGCGCTCGATTGGTGGGCCGGGCAGCGCGAGATTGAACCCGCGCGGGAGCGTTACCTGAAAATCGTTTTCCGTGCGGCCCAGCCACCAAATCAGGATCAGTATTACTACTACAGCTATTACGGCAACTACATCCCGCTGCCCGTTCTGGAAAACGCGCTGAAGATCAGCACGAGCGAAAACGAGAAAGCCCGCCTCCACTTCCTGATTGCCATGACGATGCGAAATTCCGGCGGCGACTGGGAGTCGCGCCAGCGTGTCGCAGACGAGTTTGAAGAAGCGCTTAAGGTCAGACAGACGGAGTGGTACGACGATGCACTCTTTAACTATGCCGAGTGGATGAACAGCAACGGCTCGATCGCCCAGCTGGCGAACGGACAGTGGCACCAGCAGGCCGACTACGTGAAAGCGCTCGAACTTTATCGCCGGCTCATTCGAGAATTTAAGAAAGGCGAAACTCGCTATTACGATCAGGCCCAGCAACAAATCAGAAACATCACGGAGCCCAATCTGGGCGTGGGTGTTTCCAACATCTTTTTGCCGGATTCAGAGACCCAGTTTGGCCTGAACGCTCGCAACCTCAAACGCGTCGATTTCGCTGTCTACAAGATTGACCTCATCCGCGACGCTCGCTTCACCGCTACTTCCGACGAAGATGAAGGCGAAACCGACAGCGGTGACAATAGTTGGATCCAGAGGATTCCGACTGCCGGCATGACCAGCATCAAAACGTGGTCGAAGACGCTTGACGCCAAAGGTGATCACAAACCAATCAGCGAACAGATCCGGATCGAAGGTAAACTTCCGGTTGGCGCATATCTGATTGAAGCCAAGAGCGGTTCGCTCTCCGCGCGTGACTTCATTCTGATCACCGACGCGACGCTGGTTCTAAAATCGTCGAACAAACAAGGCCTCGCCTACTTCAGTCATGCGCTCACCGGCGCGCCCATCGCGAATGCCTCCGTCGCGCTTTGGGAGAGTTATCACCGCAACAACAAATGGCACTGGCGCCGTTACCGGCAAACCACCAACAGCGAGGGCCTGGCCATGTTCGCGCTCAAGGATGTTGCCGACTCGCGAAATCTTTTTGCTGCCGCCAGTGTCAACTCTGCCGGCAACTCGCGACAAGCTTTCGTTAACGCTTACGCAAATGGCTATGGCGGCGACGGCGACGCTTGGCGGATTTATGCGTTCACTGATAGACCAGCTTACCGACCCAAAGAAACTGTCCAATGGAAATTCACTGCGCGTCGTTTTGGTAACGGCGTCTATGCGACGCCCGCGAACCAAATTGTCGAGTACCAGATCAGCGATCCGCGCGGCGCGAAAGTCAGCGAAGGCAAAGCTACGCTCAACGACTTTGGCAGCGCCTGGGGTTCGCTGGAGCTCACCGAGCAGTTGCCGCTCGGTGAGTACAACATCCAGTTTTGGGACGCCGGCCGCGCAAACGGAATCGGCAGCGCGAAACTTTTCCGGCTGGAGGAATACAAGCTGCCGGAGTTTAAGGTCGCGGTTAAGACTCCCGAGCAGGATGGCAAGAAGAAAGCGTTTCGGTTGGGCGAGCAAGTGGAAGTGGATATTCAGGCTGACTACTACTTCGGCGGCCCGGTCGGCAATGCTTCGGTTGAAGTAGTCGTCTATCAGAATCCCTTCTATCACTACTGGCAGCCGTATCGCGATTACGCCTGGTTCTACGACGACATCGAACACCAGCGACGGCCTTACTACTACGGCGGCCAGGGGCAGGTTGTTAAGCGCGAGACCATCAAAACCGACGCCACCGGGAAAGCGCGGCTGACTTTCGACACGCCTCGCGAAAACTACAATCAGGATTTTGAGTATCGCATCGAGGCGCGGGTCACTGATTCGTCGCGGCGCGAGATCGTCGCCAGCGACAGCGTGCGCGTTACCCGCCAGCGCTATTACGTCTACCCTCGTCCGCAGCGAAACATCTATCGGCCCGCAGATAAAGTTACCGTCGACATAAAAGCTCTCGACGCTAACGAGCAGCCGGTGACGACTGAAGGCACTGTCAAAGTCACTCGGGACTACTGGTGGGAAGTCTGGCTTGATCCCACTGGTCGTGAAGTGAAGGGCGAAGAACTGCGCCTACTGCGTGCCAAGGGTGAACCGTTTCCCGCGCCGCCCACCAAGACCGGGAAGCGCTGGCGGCTGAAGTTTCGCGGATATGAACGTGAAGAAATATTGACGCAGACGCTGAAGACTGACGCCGAGGGCAACGCGCAATTGGTCTTCACCGCGCAGCGCGAGGGTTACTTCCGCGTGACCTGGGAAAGCAGCCAGAAGGGAACCGCAAAGCGCGACCGCTTCCAGCCTCCAGTAAAAGCAGAAACCGTTGTCTTCGTCGCGAGCAATCGTTCGACAGAGTTGGGCTACAGATTTAACGGCGTCGAGATCGTCGTTGATAAGGACACGGTGCGGGCCGGACAGACTGCGCCGGTCATGTTGTTTGTTCCCGAAGGCGGCGACCGCTACGTGTTGTTTAGCGTCGAAGGTGAAGACCTCTACAGCTACCGGTTGGTCCACATGACGGGCACCGCGAAGCTGCTCGAACTCCCCATCGAAGAGAAGCACGTCCCCAACATCTACTTGAGCGCCGCAATGGTGAGCGACGCGCAGTTGCATGTGGACACGAAACAGATCGTGGTTCCACCCGTTGACCGTTTTCTTACGATCGACGTCAAAGCCGATCGCGAGCAGTATCAGCCTCGCGAAGAAGGCACGCTGCTGGTCACTGCCAAAGACGCGAACGGCCGACCTGTGTCAGCGGAAATCGCGTTGGGATTGGTTGATGAGTCGGTCAAATACATTCAACAGGACTACGCCGGAGATCCGCGTCAGTTTTATTACGGCACGAAGCGCTCGCACACAGTGCAAACGCAGAGCACTTTCAATCAGAAGTCTTATCTCCGTCTTATCGACAACGGCAAGGGCCAGTTGATTGACAGTACAAGTGTAGACAGCGAGGACGACGCGGTCCGAGAGCGAAAAGAGGAAAGCTACGCTCAGGGCCGAGGCAATGCGGCCGGACTGGCCTATGATGGCGCGCCTCCCCCACCGTCTCCCGGAGCAAGCGGAGAGGTTATGATGACCAGGTCGGGACTTGCGAAGAGTGGCACCCGCGCCGACAATTTCGCCAGCCTACAGCTAATGGCCGATCTGTCACGGGCGCCCAAACAGGAATCTGCGGTCCAGGTGCGCAGCGATTTTCGTTCTACCATTTTCTGGCAACCAGACGTGCGCACAGACGCTGACGGCACGGCCATCGTCAAGGTGAAGTACCCCGACTCGTTAACCACCTGGAGCGCGACGGCGCGCGCCGCGTCTGCCGGCAACCAATTTGGAATTGGCAATACGTCAACGCGGACGAAGCAACCGCTGATCGTGCGTCTACAGTCGCCACGATTCTTCGTCGTCGGCGATCAAGTGACCGTGTCGGCGGTAATTAACAACAACACAGACCAGACGATGTCAGTTGCCGCGGCGCTCAAAGCCGAAGGTATCACTGTTGTGGGGTTAGTTGTTGACGGTAAGCAGGTCAAGGGCGAGGGTGCGCCGGTACAAGTTAAACCCGGCAGCGAGGCGCGGGTTGACTGGCTGGTTTCGGCCACCCAAGCTGGAGAGACGAAGTTGAAAGTTGAAGGGCGCGGCGACAAATATGCCGACGCGATGGAGAAAACTCTCACCGTTTATGAGCACGGCATCGAGAAGTTTGTCTCGCGTTCCGGAAAGATGCGGGCTGACAGCGTGACCATCGGGTTAGACATTCCCAAAGCTCGTCGCCCGGAAACAACCGAGCTAACCGTCCAGGTTGCGCCCAGCATGGCGACCACGATGCTAGACGCGCTGCCTTACCTGATTGACTATCCCTACGGCTGCACGGAGCAGACGATGAGCCGTTTTCTGCCCGCGGCAATCACCGCCAAGACGCTGCGCGACCTCGGCCTCAAGCCGGAAACCGCAATGCAGAAAATCTTTGGGGGCATCGAAGAGTCAAGCGCCGCCGCCACCCATCCCGCGGGCAAGCGAGACTTGAAGGAGCTCGATGCGATCACGCGTCAGGGTCTTGATCGTCTCTACAACTTCCAGCACGCTGATGGTGGTTGGGGTTGGTGGAAAGAAGGCGAG
Organism: Pyrinomonadaceae bacterium; assembly: GCA_031392315.1. Taxonomy (GTDB): domain Bacteria; phylum Acidobacteriota; class Blastocatellia; order Pyrinomonadales; family Pyrinomonadaceae; genus PSRF01. Next base: position 4,454 of record JANMVC010000012.1, read on the forward strand.
AGTGACCACTTCATGACGGCCTACGTTCTTTGGGGTATGACGCTCGCGCGTCAGGCCGGTATTGAGGTCAAACCGGATGTCGCCGCCCGTGCCGCAGCGTTTCTCGACAAAGAACTCGTCGAGGAAGAAGCTAATCCTGACGCGCAAGCGTGGATGCTCCACGCACTGGCCGTCTATCAGGCTAACGCTGGGAGCGCAGGCATCCTGCCTGCATCCGGACAGAAGCCCGAGCGTGCGGGAGCGCTCGCAAACGTCAGTAAATTCCAAGAGAAGGCCTTCGATAATCTCTGGGCCAGGCGCGACAGTCTCAACGCATATACCCGCGCGCTGCTTGCGCTCGCCGCGCATCATCTGGGTTACGCCGACAAGGCGAAGACGTTGGTGGCGAATCTTGAAAACGGCGTGAAGATCGATTCGAAACCCGACACGTCAGTCGTGCAGCGCGGCGGCCAGGCATCTGATCCTTCGGTGATTGCCACCGCGCATTGGGGCGAAGACGGCGTCTCGTGGCGCTGGTCGGAAGGTGGCGTCGAAGCGACAGCGTTTGCCTTACGCGCGCTCCTGGCTATCGATCCGAAGAACCGGCTTGTCGAGCCGGTCACTAACTGGCTGGTCAAAAACCGCCGTGGTAGCCAATGGAGCAACACGCGCGACACGGCCATCGTGGTGCTGACGCTTAATGACTACTTGAAGACGAGTGGTGAGTTGTCGCCCGTGCTCGGCTATGAGTTGTTAGTTAACGGCAAGTCGATCGCAACTAAACAGATCAGTGCGGACGATGCTTTGAGCGCGCCCAGCAGGTTTGCCATTCCCCGCGAGGCTATTCGCGATGGCGTCAACGAGATTACCATCAAGCGCACCCAAGGCAGCGGTCCAATCTATTTCTCAGCCGAGGCAAAGTTCTTCAGCCTGGAAGAACCGATTGCCGCAGCCGGCAATGAGATTTTCGTGCGCCGGCAGTATTTCAAACTAGTGAACCACCCGACGCTGCTCAAGGGATTCGTCTCTGAAAGGCTGCCGCTGAACGACGGTGAGACGGTGAAGAGCGGTGAGCGCGTTGAGGTGGTGCTGACAATCGAGGCGAAGAACAACTATGAATACCTGTTGTTTGAAGACCTCAAACCGGGTGGCCTGGAGGCGGTGGAGATTCGCAGCGGCGAGAGTCTCTACGCCCGAGAACTTAAGTCAGGAGCGCTCGCAGGACGGAACGCTGCGTCGATGAACTTCAAATCCGCCGCTGATTTCACCGGGCGCAGCCGCTGGGTTTATCAGGAACTCCGTGACCGAAAGGTCGCGATGTTTATCGACAAACTTCCGGAAGGTGTCTGGCAGTTGAGTTACGAAATGCGGGCCGAGGCTCCCGGACAGTTCCATGCCTTGCCGGTTCTGGGTCATGCGATGTACGTCCCCGAGATTCGGACGAATGGGACGGAAGTCCGTATTCGGGTGGTCGATTAGTAGTGGCGATCGGCGAAAGCACAGCGCGGGAAGTTTAGGAAGTTTTGATCAAGTCGCTGAGGATTTCCCTCCCAAACCCGCGTAGCGGGTGGAAGCATAAAGCCTGGGGTGAAGCGAAGCGGAACCCCAGGTTAGCGTACGTTGGAGACCCTGAGCGCGCGAAGCGTGCGACAGCTCAAACCCCACGAGTTAGTGATGATGGAATAGCTGTCGCCCACTTCGTGGGCTCTTTTTCCTTTCCTCGGTAATCCTGGGGTTCCGCTCCGCTCCACCCCAGGCTTTATGCTATCGCCGCGCTTCGCGGGCTGCATGCGAACACTTCAACACTTGCTCAAAGCTTTCTATAGTATCCTCCGGTATTATTTCCTGACTGAGCGCGACGGAAAGAGAAGATGCATGCTAGGATGACGCCGCTCCACCGCGGCGTTAAATCCAGTCGGCTGGCAAGCGAACTCGAAAGTAAAATTGATTCGGAGGAAGTTCACCAACAATGAAGCAACCTATCAAGCTGCTCATGCTCGGCGCGATGCTCACTCTTTTGTTTCCGATAGCAATGCAGGCGCAAGCGCCCGCAGCCGCGACCGGCTCGTGCACCGACGAAGCGAAGAACGCCCTCTACACAAAGTTTCTCGCTAACCGCAAAGGCAAGACGCCGGAAACGCCGACGGGCGATCAGGAAGTGGCCTACAACACCACGAAGGAATACAAGACGCTTTGTCCCGCTGACGACTCGGCCCAGGCGAAGTACATGGCCAAGTGGGGAGGCTCCTATGAAGTGGCCGCCCGCAAGAGTCAGTTTCTCTCCGCCTACGATAAAAAGAATTATGCGGAGATGGTGACGGTAGGGAAGCAGGTGCTCGCTGACGAACCGGATTACGTTCGGGGATATATTTTGCTTGGCATCGTCGGATATCTGGCATCCGCCAGTGGCAACAATGCGCTCAACGCCGAGTCGCTGCCTTTCGCACGCAAGGCGATCG
>JANMVC010000078.1:0-4883 GCA_031392315.1 Pyrinomonadaceae bacterium
CTCTGGCCGGTCCGCGTTGCCTTGGCCGCCGCGCTGCTGACGTTTTCAGTTGAACGGCGCGTGAAGAAACGGTTGGTGATGCCAAATTCGATCTCGTTCGTGTTGGCAATCGCGTCTGTGTAATCAAACCGGATGATTCGATCCAGATTATTGATGCCCGCGATGCGGCGATAGGTAATGTAAGGCTCGATCAGGTGACGGAAGAAAAAGGCGCCGCCGCGACGATGAAAATTGCGGGCCAGCGCCGGCGGCCTCACGTCGAGTTCAAACTCGCCATAGCCTCGGGTCAGGTTGCGGCTGAGTACGGAACGGTTAGCCGGGTCAAGCGAGTTTGAATAAAACGTGGCGCGCGCGCCGGCCATGGCTGTCACCGACACGCCAAAAAAATGAAATGGAATTTGCACGCGCGGATGCAGATCAAGTCGCTGCACAATCGATGGCGAGATAATTGGGTCGCCGCCCACCTCATTTCTAAAGGCCATTAGATCGTCCGCGGTTTCTTTCCGGCTCACGCCGCCTGCGCCAGCCTCGAAAGAAAAATAAACCGGGAAGCTCTTGAAAAACTCCAGCGGCGAAGCGCGTTTCTCGAGGGTGATACTGGGCAGCTCGCGAATGCGCACACGTGAATTAGGCAAGGACGTGACCTGCGACCGCGCGATGAAGTCGTAGCTGAAATCGTTATGATCTTTGTTAACGAAAACCTGCGAGCGCTCTTCCGGTGAAATTGCCTGCTGAATGCTGTCGGAAAATTGCTGACGGTAAGCGAGATTTGAAGTGACGTTAACGTCGGCGGCGGCGATGAAGCCGTTGGGAAAATAGTGGACGCCATCCACGTAAAGGCTCGAGCCGCCTTCATCCGGATGCGTGGCGTCAATCTTGTCTCCCAACACTCGGTCCTTGAAGATGTAAAAGCCGGCGTTGAAAAATGAACGCGAGTTGGCGCGGGTGCGCAAGTCGGCGCCGATGCCGATGCCGCGCCGGGTGTAGACATCGTTTCGCAGAGTTACGTCAGCCGATCGCCCGAGCGTTTGGTAGTAGCCGTTTGACTGCCGGTAGCCTTTAGCGCCCGAACCACCGAAGCTGGGTGTTAAAAAACCCGACGCCCGATCGCGCGGCTTGAGTGAAACTGAAGCGTAAGGCAGATAGAAAACTGGGATGCCCTTGACCCGCAGGTTGGGCGAGTAAATGCGCACGCGGTCGTTGGTTTTGATCTTTGCGCGTTTGGTGTGAAAGCTCCACTTTGGTATGTCTTCATCGCACGCGGTGATTTGCGCGTTGGTAGCGATGATCGTGTCGAGACTGATGCGCTCAATCTTGTCAGCCGTGAAATAGATTCGGGTGCCGTCTTGCGATTGATTTGTGAAGCCGGTCGAATTCAAAAAGAAGCCGGTCTTGGTTCGGTAGTTCCATTCGGCGCGCGAACCCGTGATGCGTTGCTGGTCGCCTTGATCGAAGACGACATTGCCCTCCGCGAGCACTTGGTTCGTAGCTTCATAGACGGTGAGCTTGTCGGCTTGCAGACGGTAGGTCCCGATGCGCGCGTCGACGTTTCCTTCGTAAACAAACACGCGCGCTTTCTCGGGCCCGGTAACAGTTTGCGTGCCGGAGTCAATCTTGAGCAGGTCGCCGGTGTCGCTGCTCGCGCCCTGCTTCACCGGCAGTCGCGGCCTCACTGGATGATCTTGCGTTAAGGGATTGACGTTGGGCGTGTCGGTCATCGGGTTCGTGACCTTGCGATCGACAGGGTTGGTCTGTTGCGCGGTCACGCTCACGGAAGCAACACCTAGAAGCGCGCTCGCAATGGCGGACAGAACAAGAGTGGAAATGCCATCTGTGCGAAAAGCGAAACGCAAAAGCGAGTAAAGACCTCCACGGCCAGTGTGCGAACAAATCAACTTTGGCAACTTCCGACCGTTTGATTATTAGAACGCGAGGATGCTAACACAGGCTGTGAGCGCAGGCATCCGGTTGGCTGGGAGCGCAGGCATCCTGCCTGCAATGAGGCGTGGGCTTTGACACGCCGAAAACTTCTGCGGTGAGAGATAGTTCGCGCCGAAGCGGCGCTCATTGCAGGCAGGATGCCTGCGCTCCCAGCTTCCCTGCTATCATTCGCGGCGATGGAAACATTGCGCCTAATGATCGTTGCCGGCGAAGCTTCGGGTGACGCCCACGCCGCGGCGTTAGTCGATGCCTTGCGAGAGTCAGCGCCTGAAACAACTTTCGCGTTCTTTGGCGCTACCGGAGCGTTGATGAGAACAGCCGGTGTGGAGCCGGTGGTCCGTTCCGACGATCTCGCCATCCTCGGCCTGCTTGAGATCGGCCGTGCCCTGCCGAAGTTTTGGAAAGCTTTCAAACTACTGAAGCAGGCAGCAATTGAACGCCAGCCTGGTGCGGTGATCTTGGTTGACTGGCCCGACTTCAATTTGAAACTCGCCCGCTCGCTGCATCGTCGCGGCTTGAAGATCATTTACTACATCAGTCCGCAGCTATGGGCCTGGCGCTCGTATCGCGCACGCAGCATCGAGCGAGACGTGGATCTGTTGCTTTCTATTCTGCCGTTCGAGAAGGAGTGGTACGCCGAGCGTGGAATCGATCACGTCGAGTATGTAGGCCATCCGCTGGCTGGTGAAGTTCGCGCCGAGTGGGACCGCGCGGAGTTTTGCCGTCAGACAAAACTGAATCCCACCCTGCCGATTATTTCCCTCCTGCCCGGCAGTCGGCGCAAGGAGATTGAGCGCATTCTGCCACCGATGCTCGAGGCAGCGGCGTTGATTGCCGACCGTCGTCCGGAAGTTCAGTTTGTCGTAGTAGTCGCGCCCAGCCGCACTTCGGATGAGATCAGAAACATCATTCGTGCACAGCGCGCCACGCCGCTTCCGCTGCCGTCGTGTCTGCACATCTTTTCAGGCCAGTCGCGCGAGGCGCTTGCGGCTGCGGACGTGGCCGCAATTGCGAGTGGCACCGCAACGCTGGAAGCGGCATTACTCGAAACGCCGATGGTTGTGGTCTACAAGGAATCAACCATCAATTGGCAGACGCTCGGGCGATTGATAACAGTGGACCACTACGGCCTGGTGAATCTCGTCGCAGGCGAACGCGTGGCAACGGAACTGATGCAGGATGATTTGAACGGCGAGCGATTAGCTGGCGCGTTGCTCTCGCTGCTTGACGAGGGGCGAAATCAGGAGGCGCGCGCGCGTCTGCGCGAAGTGGTAAACGAACTCGGCGAGGGCGGCGCGTCAGAGCGAGCAGCCGAAACAATTTTGGATGCGCTTGGCTTGTGGCAGGAATAAAAAAGTGATCCACGAAATCACACGAACCAACGCGAATTAGGGTTTTGATTTCGTGAGGCTTAGCGTGATTTCGTGGATCGCTTTTTCACTCTGCTAACCCTTGCCGGTCTGCTCCAGTTCTTCCAGGCGCTTGCGGAGTTCTTTAATTTCCTCACGCATTTGCGGCAGCCGGCCCAGGTGTGCGTTCAAACGCTTGTATTCGTCCAGTGGTTGAATCGGAATGCCCCACCACACGCCAGGCCGCACAATCTTTCCCGGCAGCACGCCGGCCTTCGAGCCAATCACGGCGCCGCTCAACACGCGTATGTGATCGCCGAATCCAACCTGACCGCCAATCACTACATCATCCTCAATCGTCACGCTGCCGCTGATGCCGGTTTGCGCGGCAATCACGACGCGCTCGCCAATGTCGCAGTTGTGGCCGATGTGGACCAGGTTATCGATCTTCGTTCCGCGTCCAATTCGCGTCTGGCCCAGGGCCGCCCGATCGACACAGGTGTGCGCACCTAGTTCGACATCGTCTTCTATCAGCACTGTGCCACGTTGGGGAAACTTATGATGAGCGTTTTCGTCCCGGACATATCCAAATCCATCCGCGCCAATCACAACGCCGGCATGCAGGATCACGCGGTCGCCAATCATGACGTCGTCGTACAAGACTACGCCGGGATGAAGCACGCAATCGTGGCCGACAGTTACTCCTTCGCCGACAAAAACACCCGCCTCGATTTGGGTCCCCGCTCCCACACGCGCACCTTCTCCAATTGTGACGTTAGGCCCAACGTAAACTGACAGTTCCACGTCCGCGCTTTCCGCAATCACCGCAGAAGAGTGAACAAATGGCTCGCGATGTTTTTGGGGGTGCAAGAGGGCAGCGATCAAAGCGAACGCGAGTTTCGGTTTGGGAACTTCGATCAACACCGACGGAAACTCCCCTTGTGCTATCTGCTGCTTGAATGATCCGACGAATGCGGGGGCCACGATGAGGCAGGCCGCCTGGCTGGTGATAGCCAGTTCAACATGCTTGTCGCCATCGACGTAGGCAATGTCTCCCGGCCCGGCCGTGCCAAGATCAGCGACTTGCTGCACCTGAATGCTGCCGTCGCCCAGAACGCGACCGTCTACACGCGCGGCCAGTTCGGCGATGGTCAGTGGTTTTGTCTCAGCCATGAACTAAATACTCGTGCGGCTTTGCTGCTTATTCAAATCACGTCAAAGCTCGTTGGCGGGCTGATATTACACTTTTTCCCGGCCGGAAAGTGAATCCCGCACGGGCGAGTTCGCCTTTGCGACCCTTGGCGAGTCCTTTGCGCGCTTTGTGGTCAGGTTTTCTGAATCGACGCCAGGTTCGCGCTGCGCGCTCATTGCAGGCAGGATGCCTGCGCTCCCAGGTTCAGGGTTCCGTGGGACCCGGTGTCAGCCTCAACCCAGCCCCTTTTTCACCTTGCTATGCCCCAACAGACCCTCTATCATGGCGCGGTTAAGAATTGCAGGCACTTCACCGTGCAAAATAAGCAGTTTATTTAGAATTATCTTGTTTTTATTGAGGTTTGGCGCACGCGGGCCAGCCGGGTTTTTGTAAGGTAGAGT
>JANMVC010000089.1:0-8154 GCA_031392315.1 Pyrinomonadaceae bacterium
CTCTGCTACGTGGGCATCAAGCACGACATTACTGAACGCAAACGCGTCGAAGAAGCGTTGCGCCGCAGCGAAGCTGAGTTGGCCGATTTCTTTGACAACGCGGCGATCGGTTTACACTGGGTCGGGCCGGATGGAATCGTGCTGCGCGTTAACGAGGCCGAACTCGACCTGCTGGGTTACACGCGAGACGAATACGTCGGCCACCACATCGCCGAGTTTCACGTCGACCAAAACGTGATCGAAGACATACTCAACCGCCTAACCTCCGGCGAGGTGTTGCGCGATTTCGACGCGCGCATGCTCTGCAAAGACGGTTCCACTAAACACGTTCGGATTAACTCGAGCGTCTATCGCGAAGACGGAAAGTTTATTCACACGCGTTGCTTCACCCGCGATATTACTGAGCGGAAGCGCACGGAGAACCGGCTGGCACTGCAATACGCAGTGACCCAAATTCTTTCTGAGTCACGCGATTTCTCGGAGAGCGGGAGACGAATTCTCGAGGCAGCCTGCGCGAATCTCGATTGGGAAGTGGGTGCCCTCTGGAATGTTCATCGCGAGCAGGGCGTGCTGCGCGCCGTCGAAATTTGTCACGCCACCGCGCGCGAGACGCCGGAGTTTGATCGGCTGACGCGGAGCCTGACGCTTGAAAAAGGAATTGGACTGCCGGGCCGGATCTGGGCCACGCGCAAGCCTGTCTGGATCGCCAACGTCGTTGAGGATCCGAATTTTCCGCGAGCAGCGACAGCCTCGCGCGAAGGCCTTCACGGCGCGTTCGGGTTCCCCATAATCCTGGGCGAAGAGATTTTAGGAGTCATCGAATTCTTTAGCCACGAAGTGAGGGAGCCTGACGAAGAACTGTTGAAGATGGTCATCGGCATCGGCGGGCAGATTGGCCAGTTTAGCGAACGCAAGCGCGCTGAGCAGCGACTCGCGGAGTTACTGGAAAGCGAGCGGGCCGCCCGTGCTGACGCGGAAAAGGCAAACCGTTTGAAGGACGAGTTTCTCGCTACGCTGTCGCACGAACTACGGACGCCTCTGAACGCCGTCATTGGTTGGTCTCGAATGCTCGGGTCGGGCCGACTCGACAGCGAAGGCTCAAAGCATGCGCTCGAGGTAGTGGAAAGAAACGCCTGGGCGCAGAAACAGATCATCGAAGACATTCTCGATGTCTCGCGTGTGATCACCGGCAAACTCCATCTCAACCGCAGCCCGGTTGATTTGGTGGCCGTAGTTGACGCCGCGCTTGATGCAGTTCGTCCGGCGATCGAGGCGAAAGAAATAACAATCGAAACGCTGATCGCTTCGAGCCTGCGTCTAATTTCCGGCGACCCGGATCGTTTGCAACAGGTGGTTTGGAACATTCTTTCAAATGCCGCGAAGTTTACTCCAGCCGGCGGCAAGATCGAGATTTCGGTTAGCCAGGGCTCGACTGGCGTGGAGATTCAGGTTCAGGACAGCGGCCCGGGGATCGACGAAGCTTTCCTGCCGCATGTGTTTGAGCGTTTTCGGCAGGCGGATGGTTCCACCACCCGGACACACGGCGGGCTCGGCTTGGGCCTGGCTATCGTCCGCCACCTGGTCGAGTTGCACGGCGGAACGATCGCCGTCGAAAATCGCAGTGATCATCACGGGGCTATCTTCACGGTTCGCTTGCCTCTGCCCAGCGGTGAACTTCATCCCGAAACGTTGGCCAACGCTGCGGGCAGTTTCAAGGAACCACGCGCCGAAACGCCCAGCCTCGAAGGACTTCGCATTCTGATCATCGACGACGAAACGGATGCGCTCGATCTGATCAGCGTGGAACTGGCGCAACACGGCGCCAAAGTTACCGCCGCCTCAAGCGCCGAGGATGCACTCAAAGCCCTCGACGGTTCTGAGTTTGACCTGTTGATTAGCGATATTGGGATGCCAAACCTCGACGGCTACGAGATGATCCGCCAAATCCGAGCGCAGGAAAACAGCAGACACCAGAAAATTCCCGCCGTGGCCCTGACTGCTTACGCGCGCGTCCAGGATCGCATGCGGGCCATCATGGCCGGCTACAACACTCATGTTGCCAAGCCGGTGGAGGCGAATGAACTGATCACCGTCGTAGCCAGTTTGGTGGGCCGGCTGGGCCAGTAATCCGGCTTCATTGAAGGCCGGTGACAATCCTATCCGCAGATTACGCCGATTACGCAGACTAGAACCAGAGATAGCATTGGCCTAGCCAACTCCTAGAGGAGGCAACTCCATTTATTCTCTCGTGAATCTGCGCAATCGGCGTAATCTGCGGATAAAAAATCCCCGTCCTGCTAATATGCGCGCATGCCAAAACGTTGCGCCTGGCCAAAAACTGATCTCTCAATCGCCTACCACGACACCGAATGGGGCTTGCCGTTGCACGACGACCGCAAGCTTTTTGAGTTTCTGATTCTCGAAGGCGCGCAGGCCGGACTCAGTTGGGAAACTGTCTTGAATAAGCGCGAAAACTATCGCGTCGCGTTTGATCACTTTGACGCGCAAAAGATTGCGCGCTACGGGCAGCCAAAAATTCGAGAGCTGCTGTTGAATCCCGGCATCATTCGCAACCGTCTGAAAGTTGCTGCCGCGATTCAAAACGCGAAATCCTTAATTGTCGTCCAGAAGGAATTTGGCAGTTTCGATGCGTATCTTTGGGGATTCGTTAACGGCCAACCTGTCCGGCGCAAACGCGGCGCGCCAGTGCCCGCGCAAACTCCGCTTTCCGAAGCTCTCAGTAAAGACCTTTTGCGCCGCGGCTTTAAGTTTGTTGGCCCAACCATCTGTTATGCGCTGATGCAAGCGGTCGGGTTGGTTAACGATCACGACCACTCGTGCTTTCGTTATCGCGAGATCAACGAGTTTCGCAACAGTTAACGAGTTTTCGACACTGAAGATGTTGCTGAATAAGGAAGAGATCCACGAACCCACACGAAAAGTCACTAAGTTAGTTGATCTATTTCGTGATATTTCGTGTGACTTCGTGGATCGTGTCTGTCGTTGCCTCACAAGGCTTCAAGGACATTGACGGCGTGGAAGCCTTGCAGTTTCAACGGGCCGATAGGAGGTAGCGGCGATTCAAAATCCGTGGCGCGGATTGGGCACGCTCCCGAGAGAGGTTTGGATCCTGTGTCTCGCGACGCTCGTCAACCGCGCGGGCACAATGGTGCTGCCTTTCCTTACTCTCTATCTGACGGTTGATCGCCGTCTTCCCCCCGCCAGCGCAGGCCTGGCCCTCACGATTTATGGCCTCGCGGCCATCGTCATTGCGCCGCTCTCGGGGCGTCTCTCAGATCGCCTGGGCGGTTTGCGAATCATCAAGCTCTCGCTCTTCCTCAGTGCAGTCGTGCTCTTCGTTTTCCCTTTTGCGCAAAGCCTGGTTGGCATACTGTTGATGACCGGCGTGTGGTCTGTCGTCAATGAAGCATTTCGCCCGCCCAGCATGTCGATCATCGGAGACCTTGCTGGGCCAAGCCAACGCAAGACGGCCTTTGCGCTCAGCCGCCTCGCGATCAATTTAGGCATGAGCATCGGCCCGGTGGTCGGCGGCTTTCTGGCGATGCGGTCGTTCAAGTTGCTGTTTTATGTAGACGGCACGACCGCGCTGCTGGCGGGATTGATCCTGGTTGTCGTGCCCTGGCGAGCTAGCGAATCTGGTAAGGCCAATGGCGATCCTCTGCCGCTGCCCGCAAATGCTTCCGCTGCCGGCGTTCGCCCATCAACCGTCTTGCCTTACTCCAGTGTTTTTAAAGACCGGCGCTTTCTTTACTTTCTGCTGGCGATGATTCCGGTTGAGCTAATTTTCTTTCAAACTTTGGCCGCGATGCCATTGTTTCTCGTGCGCGATCTTCACATGACGGAGGCGGGGTTCGGTACTCTGCTGGCTATCAACACAGTGCTCATTATCCTGATCGAAGTGCCTCTGAACGCGGCCATGGCCGACTGGTCGAACCGCCACGCGTTGGTTCTGGGAGCCCTGCTGATTGGTCTTGGTTTTGGCGGCATGGCGCTGGGCAGCGGGATCGTGTGGCTTTCATTTACGGTCGTGGTATGGACCTTCGGCGAGATGATACTGCTGCCGGCCAGCGCGGCCCACGTTGCCGAAGTGGCGCCGCCGGCGCAGTCGGGCGCTTACATGGGGCTATACTCGATGGGGTTCAGCGTCGCCTTCGCGATTGGCCCAGCGCTGGGGGTGCAGACGATGGAACGCTTTGGTTCCGCTTCGGTGTGGATTGGAACTTTCGTTTGCGGGTGCCTGACAGCGACAATGATCTGGTTGACGCGGACATCGGCTGTCCGCAATCGTGAGCGCGTGAATACTGACTAGAGGCATGGCAACTAGCCACCCACGCGCGTTAGAGGAAAGGAGTTCTAATGAAGCGCAGCATGTCTTTTGGTTTTTTCCTCATTGCCTGTTTCCTTACGCTCAATTGCCAGTCGTACACGACGGGTTTACAGCAGGGCTCCGGCCGGGCTGACGAAGGCGCGGCGCTGGCCAATATCCGGGCCATCACGCGCGCGCAAACTGCCTACAGCATTACCAATGCAAACGACTACGGCACTTTTGAGCAACTGGCTGCTGGTGGTTATTTAGACGGGCGGTTCAATACGAGCCAGCCGAAGTACTACGGCTACGTTTTTACGATGACAGTTAGCCAAAAGTCTGGCGCTGGCGACGGCTCATATCGCTTACATGCCGATCCTGATCCGGCGCTGAAATCGAATGGCCGACACTTCTACATCGACTCCGACTCCTCTGAGATTCGTGTCAATGCAAATCAGCCGGCGAGCGCGAGCGATGAAACTATAAAGCCGTAAGCGAAGGTGGCGCGCGCGTGGTTCGAAGGGCCAATGAAACCCACGGGCGGGACGCCCGTGCCACGTTCTTGAATCAGGGAATTATTTCCTGGCCTTCGGCATCGCGCCGAAGTTGGTCGAGGATGGATCTGATAGCGGGTGCGAGTCCGGCGTTGGGAGCTAACTCCAAATACTTTTCGTAGGCCACGATTGCCTCTTTGAACTTTTGTTGCTTCTCCAGCGCCGCGCCGAGGAGTTGGTAAATCACCGGCTCTGAATCCGAAAGCTGACTGAGGGCTTTGCGAAACTCCACTTCAGCCTCAGCAAACTGGCCTTTGTCTTCCCAGACGCGCGCCAACCCAACATGCGCCTCGGGCTGAAAACCCTTTGCTTCGCGAATCGCGCGGCGAAATGATTGAATCGCGTCGTCAGTAAACGCTGCTTCGCGATTAATGCGGCCTTCAACTGCGGAAGCTTCCGGGTAGACTGGCCGCGCGCGTCGCGCTGCCTCAATCTCCGCCAGCGCTTCCTGATACTTATTCAGATCCAGAAGCACTCGCGCGAGTCCCAGGCGGGCCGCCGGAAACGCCGGACGAAGTTTTAACGCGCTGCGATAAAGCTCTTCTGCCTTTCGCCGCGCTTCGTCATCTCTCGCGGCTTCGCGCGCCGACTCGGCTTCCTGAAAAGTTAACTCCGCCTGGTCCACTGTCCGAACCAACTTCACATTCAAACTCCGCCGCACGGCCAGGAGCGGCACACTGACTTCCTTGAATCCCTTAGCGCGCACGCGCACTGTGTGACGGCCCGGAGAAACCTTGGTTAACTCAAGCCGGCCCGACGCGTCTGCCACACCGCGACGGATCTCATCGATCCATATGACCGCGTTAGGTTGGGTTGTGATTGAGAGCGAACCGGAAGAAACCGCAACCGCGGATCGAGTGCTGCGTTGCGCGATGGTGACGTTTTGACCTGAAAGCAGAGCAGTTGAGAGCACCGCCAGAATCAAGAAAGCGTGGTGCCACTGTTCAAGGTACGCCGGAAGATTTAGAGCCCGCGCAGCGGGCGGCACATTTCTAATCAACCATTTATCTCTCATCCCACCAACCCTGCACGTCTCTTTCGCCCGCTTTGCGGGCTTAGATTTTTCCCTACCACGTGACCCAGGGTTCCGCTGGCGCTCCACCCTGGGCTTTATGCTATCGCCTGCTCCGCAGGCTATGGCGCCTCCTGCTCCTGCACCTGCCGTCTGCTCCTGCCGACCTCGCCGTCTCACCCGCCATTCTCATTACCGCTCACACGCCGCTTACGCACGTTTGAATTCTCCGGCTCTACTGCCGGCGTTGCGCTCACCGCGCCTTGTTTGGTTACCGCACGGCTTCCCACTTCAGGTCGAAACCTTCCGTTTTCATCGTAGAGCCGCTGATACTGCAAACGGTTGCGCACCACCCCCTGGACGTAGCCGCGCGTTTCCTTAAACGGCACAGCCTCCGCCCACTCATCCATTTCCGCCGGCAGCGAGGCGCGCCACTGCACCGCTCGGCCAGGCCCGGCGTTGTATGCAGCGGCGACGTATTCGATCTTTCCAAACTTGTCGATCTGATCGCGCAGGTAGGCTGTGCCAAGCTGAATATTCAGACGCGGTTCGTAAAGTGCTTCCTCGGTAATCGAGCGATCAATGCCATATTTCCGGGCCGTGGTAATCGCAGTCGGTATCAGCAACTGCATTAGCCCATAGGCGCGCGCCGGGGATTTAGCCCGCGTCATGAAAACCGTTTCCTGTCGAATCAGCCCAGCCACTTGATACGGATCCAGACTCTTGGCGCGCGATTCCTGTTGGATGATCTCCCAGTTAGACAACGGATAAAAAACGTCCCACTCTTGGGGAGTCATCTCTTCCGGCTTCATTTGCGAATAGTCGGGGAAGCTTTTCCTCAACACATTGAGCGCGGTTACATTATTTTCCTGCGAACGATAAACCCGCGCGATAGCCAGGTTAACTTTCGGACTGTTTCCCGCCGATGCGGTTGCCTGGGCCAGTTCCTCCAGTGCCCACTCGTCCAATCCCACGATGTTCAATTCATCAGCTTTGGCTATCAGCCGGTCTTCTTTGGGCCCGGCCGTCTCTTCCGCCACTGTTACTGTTTCTAAATTGGCTACTGCGCGACCGACAATGGAATCAGACGAGAACGATTTCGGCGGCACCGTCCCTACTCCCCCGCGCAGCATGGCACTCTGCCGTTGCTTCGCCAGGTAGCCATACCAGTTGGCGTCGTAGCGCGCTTGCATCGCCTGATAAAGCGCGCGCGCTTCGGCAATTTTACCGGCGCGTTCCGAATCGCGAGCCGCCCAATAGCCGGCGCGTCCGCGATTGTCCGTGTTCTTGTCGGCATAAAACGCGAGGTGCTCAGTCAGGAGCTTCGACGACTCAGCGTAGTTTTTATTTTCGTGGACCTGCCAGGCGAGATCAAACTGTGCCTGAGCGACCTCAATCGAATCCTGATAGGAACTAACCGCCAGGCGTGAAAAATAGGAAGCGTCCGCGCCGTTGTTTGCCTCTTTAGCAATCTGGCCCACGCTGACCATGGCGCGCGGCGTAAACTCGCTGTTCGGAAACGATCGTCGCAGTTCATCGATGGTCGTGCGCACATCGTTCCATTGTCGCGAACGCGCATAAGCCTGCGCCACATAGAAGAGTGCCTCCGCGCGAGTTTGTACATCGGAAGAGGGAATCGTGTTGAGCGCGCTGGCAGCGTCGGCAGTCTTTCGCGCGCTCGCCGCTGACACTACTCGGCGAAGCTGGGCCTGGGAATTTATCGCGGCAGGAAAACGCGCGAAGGCATCGGTGTAGGCCTGAGCGGCCTCGGCAAACTTCTTCGCTTCATAGAAACCATCCGCGCGCGCCAACGCCTCATCGGCAGAAGCGGGTGCGGGCGTGCTGCCCAGCCGGGAAAGCGCAGTTGCTGCTTCGGCACTTTCCGCGGAGGCCGGCGCATAGAAATAGAGACGACGGTAGAAGCGGAGCGCGCGGATTTGGTCGGATGATTTCTCACTCGCGCGCGCGGTCAGCAACAACGCCGCAGCGTCGTCTTTATCCGCCAGCGTTTTCAAGATCCGAATTGCTCCGGCGGCATCACCGCCGGCCATCATGATGTTGGCCGCGTCCAGGGTTGCTTCGCGCGCGCGCGCCGAGTCCGGGTAATCGCGCACGAGCTGAGCGTAAAGGGTGCGTGCCTCGGCGGCCCGGCCGGTTTGTTCAAGAGCATTCGCGCGGATGAAAAGCGCGTAGTCGCCGAGCAAGCTGTGATCGCGGACGACGTTGGAATCAAGCAGCGTCGCCGCGCCCGCATAGTCGTT
>JANMVC010000142.1:0-4866 GCA_031392315.1 Pyrinomonadaceae bacterium
TCGGGGTAGTAGTTGATCAGAGCTTGCCAATGTTCGCGCGCTTCCTCGAAAGCGCGATTCACATGGTAGACGCCGGCGCGGCGGAGATGCTCCTCGGCAGGCAAACGCGTCATTACTCCTTTCGCATTGCGAGTGAAACGGTCCTCACGGCGCACTTCAGCCAGGCTGGCGTCACTGCCCGATTGCACCGCTGGAACATTCGCGGAGATTAAATGGCCTACGGCAGCAAAGTAGGGAAGCACGCTAACGGCCAGGACGACGGTGAAGAAAAAAGGACGCGTAAATGTTTTCACTTAATGCATAACTCCTGATGCTACTTGACGATCAACGACAACCACTATCAACCCAGAGACTGCCACGGCCGACTACATCTCGTGCCTCAGCCTTCGATGATTTCATAGCTTGAAACGATTGCTGCCGTAGGCCGCAGGGTTGCCGCGACGCTGCAGTATTTTTCCTCGGATAACTGGATCGCCTGCGCGACCGATTGCTCTGAAACGCTACGCCCCGTGACAATGTGATGCACTTTCATTCGTTTGAAACTGCGCGGATGCTCGGCGCGTCGTTCGCCGCGAACTTCGACTCGATAGTCAGTCACGTCCTGTCTTTTCTTTCGCAAAATGGAAGCGACGTCAACCGCGGTGCAGGAGCCCAGCGCGACTAATAGCAGCTCCATCGGCGTTGGCGCGGAGTTGCGATCGTGGTCAGTGTCCAGCGTTATTGAGTGTCCCGAAGGAGTTGTGACAGAAAAGAGATTTTCGCCTGTTTGCTGCACAGTCGCTTTAGGCTCGTCGATCGTCATAAGTCTTATCTCCTGCGAATGAGCATACCATACAGGTTAGACCGAGCTGCCTTCGCCTCCTTCATCCACAATCCTCCCTCTCCCTGCACCACTTAGCCTGATGATATGCGGTGGCATAGGTCTTGTAACGACTTGTATTGCGTCCAGTGATCTTTCTGTCCCGAAAGTGTGGCAGAGGATAGTTTTGGCGTGATGGTGAATCATAACATTGGGCGATAAATAGGAAACCAATGTCTTACTTGGAAACTTGGAGGAAAGAGAAATGAATATGTTTAGAAAGACACTCGTCGCGATTAGCGCGGTGATCCTGTTGTCGTCTGGAGCTTCGTTAGCGCTAGCCCAGACTCAGGTCAACCGCGGCTCATTTCGATCGACGCAGCAGATTATTTAAAGAATGGACACGCGAGCGAGCGTGTTTAGCACTCGCATTCAAAACGCGTTGGCGGCGAACACCTACGGGTCGAACCGCGAAGAAAACATTACCAACCTGACGCAGGAATTCGACGCATCAGTCGGACGTCTTCGGGTGCAGTTTGGTGCCAGGCAATCGACAACCGTCGAGGCTCAGGAAGTATTGAACCTTGGTTCGCGAATAGACCGCTTCATGCGCCGGAACACTTTGAATGCGATTACCCAGCGAGACTGGGCCAACCTTCGGGTGGACTTGACGCAATTGGCGAGGGTTTACAACGTAGCCTGGCCAACTGTTGGTCGCAATAACAATGGAACCGCACAGCCTTATCCCGCTGGTGGTAGCTATGGCTCTGATCGCTTGACGGGAACTTACCGTCTTGATGTATCACGAAGCGACGACACGCGTGAGGCCGCTGAACGCGCCACACAATCCCTGGCGTATGGCAGCCGCGAGCGGCTCCGCAATGAACTGATAACTCGTCTGGAGTCACCCGATCGATTGGCGATCGACGTGCGCGGACGCGACGTTACTATTGGCTCATCGCGGGCGCCACAAATCAGTTTCTCAGCCGACGGAATCGAGCGTGTGGAAACCAACGGCAGTGGTCGCACAACCCGTGCGAGCGCTTCGCTCAACGCCGGTCAGTTGGTTATTAGTTCAACGGGCGACCGGGCGAACGAATTCAACGTGACCTTTAATCCGATCGATAACAGCCGTGGCTTGAGCGTCACCCGCCGCATTTATGTCCAGGGTCTTTCGAGTCAAGTAGTCGTGCAGAGCGTTTACGAACGAACCGCCGACGTTGCTCAGTTTGATATGACTCCGGGAACCCAGGGTTATCCAACCACGACCACTTCAGGGACAGAGTTTATTGTTCCGAATGGCGAACTGTTGGTTGCGGTGCTTAACGATGAAGTTTCTACCGCCACGGCAAGAGAAGGCGATCGCTTTACGTTAACCGTGCGCCAGCCAAACAACCTCGAGGGTGCGACCATCGAAGGCCGAGTGTCCCAGGTGGAACGAAGCGGTCGCGTTAGCGGGCGTTCACAGATGACCTTGAATTTCGACAACATCCGCCTCCGCGACGGTCGATCATATCGCTTTGCCGGCATCCTGGAATCAGTTAGGACTGCGCAGGGTGACACGGTTCGGATCGATAACGAGGGTGGGGTCAGAGACGACAATCAAACCACTAAGACCGTTCAGAGAGCGGCCATTGGTACGGCGGTAGGCGCGATCATTGGCGCCATTGCCGGAGGCGGCAAGGGCGCTGCAATCGGCGCTATCGTTGGGGCGGGTGGTGGTGCCGGATCGGTTTATGTGCAGGGTCGTGACGACCTGCAATTGACTCGCGGCACGGAGCTATCAATTCGCGCGACCGGACCGCGATAAGACCGTTGCCTGGGCTTCTAGTCCAGACTTCGAACCATCAAGCAAGCATGAGGGCCGGTGACGAAAGCTGCCGGTCCTCATTTTCATTTCGCGCTGCCGGTTCTATGTTATTATCATCGCGTTAGCCTTACGACGTGATGAATCCTCCCACGGGTTTGCGAGCTAAATTTTAATCTGGCCACTCACTGGCCACCCTTGGGAGGCACGACATGGCAAAAATCCTTATCGTCGACGACGACGAGATCATCCGCGACACTCTCTACGAACTGCTCTCCGAGAATTACCTCTGCCAAACTGCTGAAACTGCCGAAAAAGCATTTGCCCGATTAGAAGCGGATACCTATGACGTCGTTCTTACCGACATCTCAATGCCGGGACTAAGTGGTCTCGAACTTTTGGGACAAGTACGGCAAAAGTTTCCTACCACCCCTGTGATCATGATTTCCGGGATTGGTGATCAGGACCACGCCCAGGGATTGATCAAGCTTGGCGCTTTCGAATTCCTGCTTAAGCCGTTTAGCCTCGATGTGGTTGAAAAAAGCGTGAAGAGGGCCGTCGAATACCGAAGGCGAATGCTCGACAGCGCTGAGACAGCGGGCGACGCGGATGGCGTTGACAGTGATTGGAAAATCATAAGGAACGACAGTTAGTGGGGCGTGAGCGTTTCCGCTAGGCCGCGACGATTGTCAAAGATGCACGCTGCGACGCGGCATCCTTCAGTTGGATAATCTCCTGCGCTAGCTCGGTGATGCGTTCCGCACGGAAGGGTTTTGTGATCACCCAATTGACGCGGGCTTCCTTCTGCTCATCGGAGCCTACAGCGGATCCCCAACCGGTGATGACTGCGATCGGAACTTTTTCATCGCGTTGACGAATCGCTTGCGCTAGTTCCCATCCGCTCATTCCCGGCATCCCCACGTCAGTGAAAATGCCGTCAAATTTATGCACCTCGAACAGGCCGAGGGCCTCGCGGCCACCCTGGGCCAGATAGACTCTGCAACCCTCTGCTTCCATCATGTCGCGCAATAACTCACGAACCGCAGCTTCGTCGTCAACTATCAGTATCTTCGGTTGGTTTTCATTTCGAGTTCGGGAGGTTTCGCTGGGCAGTTCCACGGGCGGCTGTTCGACTTTTGGTTCCAACACAATTGTCTCCTCCGAGATGGCTGCTTTAGGGAGACTGATGCGGAATCGAGTCCCAACTCCTACTTCAGACTCAACCTCGACTGATCCTTCGTGGCGCCGAATGATCCCGAAACTGACCGCCAGACCCAGACCCATGCCGGCCTTGCCCTTCGTCGTGAAAAACGGATCGAAAATTCGCGATTTCACTTCGGGAGCCATGCCCGAACCGGTGTCCCCGACTGAAATAACTACGGCGCCCTCAGCGTCTTCCGCCGCCAGAGTTAGTCGACCGCCGTCGGGCATTGCATCAACTGCATTGAAGACCATGTTGACCAGCACTTCGCGCAGCTCGGATTCATCACCCATCACTTTCGACTTCGAGCGAATCTGCAGGTCCAAGCCGATTTGAACGTTTGACGCTTCCGCCCGGTCCTTCCAACGCGGCCTTGTGATCTCGCTCACGTCGAGCAGAATCTGGTCGATACACACCGGCTCGAAATCATGGTCGCGACGTTGGCGAGCAAAGTCCTGAATTCGCTTGACCGTCTTGGCGCCGTCTTCGGCGGTCTTGATGATGATGTTAAGTCCCCGCTCGATCTTCTCCGGATCATTGGTGCGCAACATTAACTGGGCCCGGCCGAGAATGCCGGCGAGCGTGTTATTGAAATCATGGGCGACGCCAGAGGCCAACTCACCGAGCGCCGACAGTTTCTCCATCTGCGAAAACTGTTCGCGAATGCGGTCTTGTTCGGCGATGTAGTGGGAGAGTTCTTCGACGTGACGCTCGGCTTGTTCAGCTTGCGCGGCGGAAGCCTCGATGTTTTTCAGATACGTACGATAAGTGAAGAATACGATAGCGACGATCGGGATGGTGATGACCAGAGCATACAAGCCCATCAGGCCGACGAGTTTCGCGATCAGCGCCGCGGCGGAAGCGCCGGCAAAGTAAGTGATCGATGTCCAGAGATAATGCGTCTTCCAGGTTTCCCAGATTGGCCTGCCTGCCTTCAAGGCGCCGCAGATGGCCACGAGACCGGAGTTTGAGATGTACTGTGTCAGCGCCATGATCGCGACGCAGGCGACAAACTTTGCTGAAAACGGACCCTGATTGAGCGCAACCGGATTGCCGACC
>JANMVC010000099.1:0-2583 GCA_031392315.1 Pyrinomonadaceae bacterium
AGATGCTCAAGGAAGACTGGCCGCGCGAAAGCCTGGACGATGTCTTTGCGCTGCCAAACGACGCCGGCCCACCTTTGTTCATCGACCTGGTTGCGTTTTTGGCGCAGCAGGCTAAACCAGATCGAATTGTGGCGCTAGAGGAATTTGACGTAATGACCGCCGCGCTCGTGCGTGAACATTTCTGCATGCCGGGAATGAGCAGCTCAATTGCCAAGACCTTTCGCGACAAGATGGCAATGGCGATTACTGCAAAGGCGGCAGGGGTGACGGTGCCCGAGTTTGTCCCGCTCATCAACCGCGCCGAGGTGTCGGAATTCATTCAGCGTGTTCCGCCGCCGTGGATCATTAAGCCCCGCTCCGATGTTTCGGCAATCGGAATCAGCAAGGTGGAAACGGCGGAAGAGGTTTGGCGGGTGATGGACGAACGCAACGCGCGCGACAATCTGCGCGAACGATCGTCCTATTATTTGCTGGCCCAGTTTATCGCCGGCGAAGTCTTTCACGTTGATTCGATTGTCGACGAGGGCCGCGTGCAATTCGTCGGAGCAAACAGGTATGGACGTCCACCGCTTGAAGTGGCCCACGGCGGCGGCGCTTACGTTTCCCGCACCGTCGCCCGAGGCTCGGATAACGAGAAAAAGTTGCTGGCCAACAATCGAAAGTTGATTAAGGCGCTGAAGTTGGAACGTGGCGCGGCGCATGCGGAGTTCATCAAGAGCGACGCTGACGGACAGTTTTATTTTCTGGAGATTGCCGCGCGCGTGGGCGGCGCTTACATCGCCGAAGTTTTGGAAGCGGCGACCGGAGTAAATCTCTGGCGGGAGTGGGCGCGGATGGAAGCGACGGAGGACAGGAGCAGCGGGCAGGAGCAGACGGAAGACAGGAGCAGTCGGCAGGAGCAGTCGGCAGGAAGCGAGCAGAAGCCTGGACGTCAAGGAGCGCGTGGCACAAGTTGGCGGGAGCAGTTGGCGGGAGCAGGTGAGCCACCGGATCCCAAGGCTGGGCGTGGCTCTCGCAAGCTGAACCAACTGCGAAAGGAATACGCCGGAATTGTTCTTTCACTATCGAAGCAGGAAGCTCCCGACACGTCCGCTTACGACGATCCCGAGATCGTCTATCGCGTGAAGAAACGCCATCACGCCGGACTGATCGTACGCTCGCCGAAGTTGGAACGAGTCGAGGCGTTGTTGACGCAATACGCCACGCGCTTCGCTGACGACTTCATCGCCGTGGTGCCGCCGCTGGAGAAGGCGGAATAGCGCTCCCAGCTATGGCTACTGCACTTTACCTGGCGGCCAGATATCGACGCTGAGATGTTCCGCATAATGAAGCAGAGGACCGCCCTCTGGCGTCGGGAGCCCGTGACATTCGATCATGCTGGATTCGAGGGAAATGAGTTCGGCAGTTTGCAAAGGCCACGGTTGGTGATGAATCCGCGCTCGATAAATTTGGTCGCGATGTTCACTGTAGAGGCAATAGCGTTCGGTTAGGAAAAACTCAAGCGAGCCAGGCTGCGACTGCGGCAACATCTCACCGATCTTCCAGCTGGCAGCGAATGAAGCTGGCGCGCCGCGACTGTCCTGTCGCTCCGATAAATAGTCAATCGAATTGCCGTGCTGTTCCAGCGACATCCGCGCGTTGAAGTAAGGCAGGCTGTAAAACTTGCGCGCACCCCACACCGCCAGCTTGTTAGCGGCATCCAGCGAAAAGAACCAAACTCCGGGAACGCCATTCAGATGAACATAGGTGCGGACGTTGAGTTCATGAAACGCGTTGGTGCCGGGGATCGGAGGGAGAAACGACGCGCGAATGCCCCACATCGTAAAGGGAATCACTCCGATCCAGGCTGAACCATCGAAAGTGTCAATCTCGAGTTGCGCGGGAATTAGCGGGCGGAGTAGTTGGGCATCGACGCGCCAATGCATGAAGAGCAACTTGCCCCAATGCTGCCGCATGAGAGGAAAGCCGGAGGGGCGTAAGCGAATGGGAAGGAAATCGACCTCAGCCATCACGTCCCTATTCGCGACCCTGCCAGTAGAATGGTCGGCGCCGCTGGCTGGCGATCGCGAGAATACGAATTGTATCGGGAGTCAGTGAGTAGATGACGGTGTATGGAAATTGCGGCAAGACCTTTTCGCCGGGCGTTTCCTCTTGCTACCGGGCAAGATTCCGGATGTTCACTAATCTGAAATACCGCCTGCCGAACACCAAGAATGAATGCCACACCCAGACCTGGTTCTCTAGAATCGTAGAAGTCCGCGGCGTCGTCCAGTTCGAGTTCGGCGAGTTCGTGGTGCGAAACCTGCCTCGTCATGGGAAACGACGTAGAGCGTCGCGAAAGACCTCCTCGGAGTCTCGCGCTTTTGCAGTCCCAGCGTCGAATTCGGCATCGCGACGCAGGGCCTCTTCGACCCAGAGATGGTCAATCTCCTCTTCGGAGATATTTTCTAGACTGGTCAATAGCTTTTGCGCCAGCTTGGCGCGCGCATCCGCTTCCAATGCAAGGGCAGCGATTTCCACTTCATTGATCGTCATCTCGATTGTCCCCTGGACAATTGTAGCTCTTGTTAGGGTTGCCCAATA
>JANMVC010000161.1:0-3037 GCA_031392315.1 Pyrinomonadaceae bacterium
CAGATTGTTCCCCGATGTTAGAATTCGCTGCCAATGCCCCACGATTCATCGAAGGAAGACCCGCAAGATTCGGGGAACGCACCTAATTCGGCGGATGCCCCGACGCGGATGATTGATTCTGACAGGGGTGTTGGTTCGGCGAAGAAAGAAAGCTCTAACGCGGCCTCACGAGAGCAGACAGCCCGCAGTCCCTCCGCACGCAGTTCAACTTCATACGACTCAATCGACAACGCGCGGTTTGTTCCCGGCGAAATGCTGGCGGAGCGCTATCGCATCGTGGGTCTGCTCGGCAAGGGTGGGATGGGGGAGGTTTATCGCGCGGATGATTTGAAACTGGGCCAGGCGGTGGCGTTGAAGTTTTTGCCGGAACATCTCACCACTGACGGCGCGGCGTTGGCGCGGTTTCATCGCGAGGTGCGCGTGGCGCGGCAAGTCAGTCATAAGAACGTCTGCCGTGTTTACGACATTGGCGAGGTAGACGGGCGCCACTTCCTCTCCATGGAATACATCAAGGGCGAGGAACTCTCTTCGTTGCTGCGGCGCATCGGCCGCATCCCCGCCGACAAGGCAATCCAGCTAGCTCGCCAAATCTGCGCCGGCCTCGCCGCCGCGCACGACGTGGGCGTACTCCATCGCGATCTGAAACCGGCCAACGTGATGATCGACGGCGACGGCAACGCGCGCATACTCGACTTCGGTCTTGCGGGTTTGAGTGAAGAGTTTGCTGACAATGAACTCGCAGCCGGCACGCCGGCTTACATGGCCCCCGAACAGCTCGAAGGAAAAGAGCAGACGGTCAGGACGGACATCTATTCGCTGGGCTTGCTGCTTTACGAACTCTTCACGAGCAAGAAAGCGTTTGAAGCGGCGACGCTGGGCGAGTTGCTCAAGCTGCGTAAGAGCAACACAGCACCAACCAGCGCCGGCTCGCTCGTCAAGGATCTGGATCCGCTCGTCGAGAAAGTAATCGATCGTTGTATTCAAACCGATCCGGCGTTGCGTCCATCATCGGCATTGCAGGTGGCGGCGGCGCTTCCCGGTGGCGATCCGATTGCGGCGGCGCTGGCGGCGGGTGAGACGCCTTCGCCGGAGATGGTGGCGGCCGCGCCGAAGCAGGGAATTCTGCGGCCCGCGGTTGCTGGCGCGTTGTTCGCTTCGTTTCTGCTGATGCTGGCGTTGGGCATGTGGTTAACGAAGTACACTGCGATCTATCGCATGACGCCGCTCAGCCAATCGCCGGAAGTTTTACGCGCGCGGGCGCGCGATGTGATTGCGAAGCTGGGTTACACAGCGGAACCTCTGGACAGCAAGGATGGAGTCATCCTCAAGGAAGACTATCTCAACTACATCGCCGAGCACGATCAGTCGCCTAGTCGCTGGCAAAAGATGCGCACCGAGGGGCCGGGTCCTTATCGCTTCTGGTATCGGCAGAGTCCGCGTTACTTCAGAGGGTTTGAAGAGATCGAGGTTGATAAGCCGGCGTTGGACGTGTCGGGAATGGTCAGCGTCTATCTGGATATGAAGGGGCGGTTGCACTGGTTTGTAGGCGTGCCGCCGCAACGAGAGCCTCCGCCTGATCCGAAAGGGACTGTTCAAACCGCGCTCGATTGGTCGATGGTTTTTCGCGAGGCGGGTTTGGACATCGCAAACTTCCAGCCGGTTGCTTCTACTTCCGTCCCACTGCACGCCTATGATGCGCGCGCCGCATGGGAGGGAGCAGACCCAGCGCATCCTGAACTCAGAACGCAAGTCGAGGCAGCGGCGTTTCGCGGGAAGCTCGTCTATTTTGAAACTATCTATCCGTGGGACCAGCCGACGCGCCAGGAGGAGCCGCCCGAGAGCAGTGGCCACCGGGTGTTGATTTTCATTCTGATTTCGATTCTGCTGATCACGCTTATGGGGAGTGCCGTGTTGGCGCGGAGAAATTTGCGGCTCGGCCGGGGAGACCGCCGCGGTGCAACCCGCGTGGCCCTCGTCTACTTCGGGGCGAACCTGCTGGTCTGGCTTTTCGTGGAGCATCACAACGGTTTGCCGACGCGCGAGCTGGACCTGCTGCTCTTGTTCCTGGCAACGTCGCTGTTCAGTTCAACTTTTCTTTGGCTGCTTTATGTTGCCCTGGAACCGTTTGTCCGAAGGCGTTGGCCAGGTTGGATTATTTCCTGGAGCCGCCTGCTCGCCGGGGACTATCGCGATCCACTCGTAGGGCGCGACCTACTGGTTGGAGCGGTGATCGGGGTTGCGATGATAGTGGTCCAGAAATTTGCGTACGTGGGTCCGCAACTGATTGGACGAGGCTCCGGGTTAATTCTGAATCCGGGAAGCGTCGCCTTCGGCAGTCACAACTTCTTTCTAAGCTTCGCAACTCAGCTCTCGGCCGCATTCTTTCAGGCCTTCATCGCCGTTTTCTTATTGCTGCTGTTTGTCGTGATTCTGCGACGTGAGCGAGTGGCGCTGATACTGCTTTGGCTACTGATCACCCTGCTTACCACGCTCGTTACTCAGGTGGGACTGATCATGGCTCCGTTCCCCGCGCTGAGTTCTTTCCTAATGCTTTTCGCGCTCAGACGCTACGGTCTGCTGGCGTTGATTTCCGCAATCTTCTTTTACCACCTCGCAATTTTCTACCCGATGACAACCGAGCTCACTGCCTGGTACGCCATGGACTTCACCATTGCGTTAGTCATCTGCATCGCGCTTGCTGCTTACGGATTCTATGCGTCGCTGGGAGGGGAGAAGTTGTTTTCGGGAAAGATGCTGGAAGAGTGAGCCAGTCGGCAGACGGCAGGAGCAGACGGCAGGGGGCTAGCGGCGGCGGAGCGTGCTATATCCTCATTCACTTTTTCGAAGGCGCACAATTGTGGCGCCGAGTCCACCGGCTTCGGGCGGCGCGTCGGTCCAGTCCAAAACAAACGGCGTACGCGCCAGAATCGATCTCACCATTTCCCTTTGCACGCCGATGCCTTTCCCGTGAATGATCCTGACGCTGCGCAGTCCCAATCGCGCGGCTTCGTTTAGATACTCTTCGACAACTAACTTC
>JANMVC010000211.1:0-2003 GCA_031392315.1 Pyrinomonadaceae bacterium
ACAGATTGCGAGGCAGGCGACCCTCGCAATCACCTGCCTCTTCTCAACTTGGCTCACCTTATTCAAAGGGGGGGCAAGTGAGGGGCGGAGTATATGCCCGCTTTCTCCCTTTGGCAATAGTTTCTGGAGAATAATTAGCCCAACTTCCGCCGCCTTTTTTTTTGGTCCAACTTCCCCCCAATATCCGCCCCGAAGGACACACATTGCCCGTCACTGCGCCGAACTAACAAACAAGCTATAATGGCATCTTGAATCAGCCAGTTGTTCCAGTTTCTGACGGGTGAATTATCCAGCGGAGATTTAATTAATGCCGAAAATTAGCGATATCGAAGAGACACCTAATCCAAATGCGGTCAAATTCATTCTGCGAGAAGCCGTCAGCAACGGCACCGCCCACTCGTTTAGTTCCGCCGCAGCGGCGCAGGATGATCCGCTGGCTAAAGCGTTGTTTGACGTCGAGCACGTTGTCTCTGTTTTTTACATGGACCGGATGATCACCGTGGAGAAAGAGGATCAGGGCGACTGGGACGACCTGCTTCCGGTCTTAGCGGTTCCGATTCGCGCCGCCGCCGCGGTCAACTCGCCGGCAGCGGCAGCCGCGGCCGTTGGTGGCGCGATCGCCGCCGTTACCAGTGACGATCCTCGCCTGCTAAAAATCAACGACATCCTCGACGAGAAAGTCAGACCAGCGCTGATGGGCGATGGCGGTTATCTTGAAGTGCTGGGGCTGAAGGAGAACACGCTGAGCATTCGCTATCAGGGCGCATGTGGAAGCTGCCCGAGTTCGCTGACCGGAACCTTGATGGCCATCGAAGGCATGCTCAAGCAGGAAATCGATCCGGAACTCGAGGTTGTCGCAGTCTAGGTTTTCATAGAAACTGACGATCCACGAAATAACACGAACCAGTACGAAATCTCGTTTGTGTTCACTAGTGTAATTTCGTATTTATTAGCGATTGCGGTAGATTGCCGGGTTACTTCGCTGGGATGCGATCCGGAGTCGAACTTCTTTGGGAACCAAACCTCGCCAGCCACGTTTAATTCCTCCGACTCCGTTTGTCTACCGCGTCTGATCCAAAATCGAATCTTGCAGGGAGATCCATCATGGCCCACAGCTCTTCCCGTTCGTCCGCAGTTTTCGTTCTGTTATTTGCCCTCCTGGTTTCCATCGCTGTCGCGCCCGCCCTCCGCGCACAGGAAACTTCCGAAAAAACCATCTTGCAGCCGCCAGCCATAGCTAGTCCGCCAAAGTCCGGGCCTAAGAAAAAGCTTACCGGCGCAGCCAAGGCCAAGGCCGAGCAACAGCGGGCGCTGGCGCTCTCGCTGCTAATCTCCCTGTCAAACGACGCCCGCAGTTTTCGCGACCAGAAGCTGCGCGCCCGGACCCTTGCGCGCATCGCCGACGGTCTGTGGGATGCCGATCCCGATCAAAGCCGCGCGCTTTTTCACAAGGCGTGGGAAGCCGCGGACGTAGCGGATGTCGAGGCTTTGCGGCTGCTTAGAGAAGACATGCAACGTCAGCAGACGGGTGGTCGCGGAGCTGTCGGCTCACTGCCGCCGGATCTGCGTGCGGAAGTTTTGCGGTTGGCGGCGAAACGCGAGCGGGCACTGGGCGAGGAATTGCTGGAAAAGCTTAAGCGCGACAAAGCCCAGGAGGCGAATGATCTATCCGCGCCGGGACGGCAAAGCACCAACTTAACCGAAGCGATGGCCCAACGTTTGAGTCTGGCCCGCCAGCTTCTCGAAACCGACGTCCCGCGCGCGCTTGAGTTTGCCGATCCGGCCCTGGCGACCGTTTCGATCTCGGGTCTGAGTTTTCTTGGTTCGCTCAGACAGAAAGATGCGGCGGCAGCCGATCAGCGATATCTACGAATGCTGGCGCTCGCGGCCGCAGATGCACAGGCCGACGCGAACACCGTGTCGCATCTCAGTTCATATCTTTTTACGCCGTTCCTCTTTCTCACCATCAGTCGCGATGGCGGAACCAACAGCTCGCAAACGGG
>JANMVC010000215.1:0-2942 GCA_031392315.1 Pyrinomonadaceae bacterium
CACTTCCTGCGCGGCGCGATCCTCGAAGCGGGAAACGATCTGCCCGGAGCAATCAGCGAGTTTGACCGGGCCGCCTCGCTCCGGCCTGACGACTACGTCTTATGGCTTAACCTGGCGCGGGTGCGCGAATCACGCGGCGACTCCCCCGGCGCCATTGCTGCCGCCCGCCAAGCCCTGCCGCTCGCGCCTTTCTATGCCGAGCCGCATTGGCAACTCGGAAATCTGCTCGTGCGCGCCGGCCAGACCGAGGAAGGTCTGAAAGAGCTGCGCCTGGCGGGCATGAGCAACCCTGTGTTGGTCCCGAGCACCATCGATCTCGCCTGGCAGTTATCGGGTGGCGATGCTCGATACGTCGCACGGGTAATTGCTCCTGCAATCCCCGAAGCTCATCTGGCTTTGGGTGACTATTTCAAACTGCGCGGTCAGGTGGTCGAGGCAATTGCCAGTTACGGCGCCGCTGGGCTCGAGGGCGCCGGCAAACGTCGCGAGTATCTGGCGGAACTGATCGCGGCGAAGAAATTCGTCGACGCATACCGGCTATGGTCGATCCCGAACATGGCAGATCCGGCAGGAGCGGTAGGCGTGGTCAGAGATCCGGGCTTCGAGCAGGAAGGTGATTTGGACCAGACCGGCTTTGGCTGGCGCCGTTCAAACAAATCGCAAACGATATCGCTGTCGTTGGATTCCGGCGCTGCGCAGGAAGGACGTTCGAGTCTGCTGGCCGAGTTTCGAGGCGAGTCCGATCCTGGCCCACCTGTTATTTCCCAACTCGTGCTCGTCGCTCCCGGCAGCCGTTATCAGTTAACTTTTGTGGCGCGCACGGAAGGCATCGTCAGCGGTGGACTGCCGCGGGTCGGCATTGCTGACGCCAACGATAATCAACAATTGGGCGCGCCCGTGAGCCTGCCGCAGCAGACGGGCGGCTGGCAGCAGTATTCGATTGACTTCGAGACCAAAGACACGACCCCCGCGGTTCTCATCTCTGTTTCACGCGCGAGTTGCGTCAAGTCGCCCTGTCCCATCTTCGGCCGGCTCTGGCTGGATAATTTATCGCTGCGAAAGCTGTGACGTTGGCAGTCGGCCTGAATATGAGTGGAGGTTGCGAGTCCGCGATGCCTCGTTCACGAGGCTAGCCCGGTCTGCAATGCCTCGTTCACGAGGCTAGCCCCGCAGGGCGATTAGGCCAGCCGTTTTACGGCTGGTAACGACGCGGCCAAATTTTTTCTTAGGCCGTTTCAACGGCCTTATAGGCATGTCCCCGAGGAAAGGCCGCTGAAGCGGCCTGCGGAGAATTTGAGCTCTGGTGAACCAGCCGTAAAACGGCTGGCCTATTCGCCCTGCGGGCTAGCCGCCTGAAGGCGGCAGCCCTACCGAACCTGGTTTTTCTGGCAAATCCCACCCGCTTCACATATACTGCCGGCGCTTTCCGAAATTT
This sequence comes from Pyrinomonadaceae bacterium, assembly GCA_031392315.1. Classification (GTDB taxonomy): domain Bacteria; phylum Acidobacteriota; class Blastocatellia; order Pyrinomonadales; family Pyrinomonadaceae; genus PSRF01. The sequence continues at coordinate 1,436 of JANMVC010000215.1, forward strand.
GCAGTCTCGATATCCCCCTAACCCGAGCGACCGATGCGGTCAGGTGTGCACACCTGATATGCAAGTCGTCTTATATCAAGTGGGTTTGAGCTTGCTCCAGCTTTCTATTGCTCAGTAGTGCTAGCCGGTGTTACAAGCAGTTCGCATTGAAGCTGCGCCCGCTCTGCCGGTTCAGAGTCGAAGTCTTTTGGAGGTTTTATGAAGCGATTCGCCCCGCTGCATTTACCCCAGATCCGCGTCGAGGGTCTGGTGGTTGATGACTTACCTGATGAAGTTTTAGTCTACGATCTCGACCGGGATAAAGCCCACTGTTTGAACCGGACTGCCGCGCTGGTTTGGCGTCATTGCGACGGCCACAGCACCCCCTCTCAAATCAAAACAAAACTCGAGCACGACTTAGGCGTGCCGGTTGACGAGCAACTGGTGTGGTTGGCCCTGGACCAACTCCAACGCGACCACTTGCTTACCGAGCAGGTTGGGCCGCCGCCGGCAGTGGCGAATCTTTCCCGCCGCGCGATGGTTCGGCGACTCGGCATCGGCGCGGCTGTGGCCGTGCCGCTGATCACTTCCATCGTCGCGCCCACGCCGGTGCAGGCGTCGACGTGTTTGCCCGGCGGGGCCGGTTGCACCGCGAGCGCAGACTGCTGTTCAAAGATTTGTTCCGGTACTTGTATGTAAGGCGGCGGTGCAGGTGTCCGACAAACTAAAGGAAGCTCTGATCAAGTGCGACGATTCTCGATTTATACCGCGAAGCGGTTACGTAATTCAGCCCAGGGTTGCCGCGTTGCGCGCTACCCTGGGGTCGATTGGTGAAGAGGCTCAACCCCAGCGGGGTTGCGTCTCTACTACTCCCCGAAACCGACACAACCCCGCTGGGGTTGGGTGTCGTAAGACTTTCGTACCCAGGGTAGTCGCTCAGCGCGACAACCCTGGGCTGCGTTACCTAACCGCTTTGCGGTACAAATCCAAGAGCTGACTTGTTCAGTCCTTTAGTTTGTCGTCTCCGGGTTTCGCGCTCCCCCAACGGGGGAGGGAGATAAAAAAGATCGATGAGGTCAAACAAAACATCTCCGGGCCGGTTGGTCGCCAAAACCCTGGCGGGTTCGTGGCGCACCTCATCTTCGTCGCTCGCGCTTTCCGCCGATGAACTGCAAGCGATCACTCCGCTGCTGATTCAATCCGGCGCAGGCGCGCTGGCCTGGTGGCGCCTACGCAATTCCCCGCTCGCCGCCTCCGCTGCCGCTGTCGAGCTGCGCGAAGCTTATCGCCTGCACCGGCTCCAGTCGTCGTTGCACCTGCGCAAGATCAAAAACGTGCTGTCCCTCCTGGCTGAGGTGAATGTTGAACCGTTGTTGATGAAGGGCTGGAGCGTGGCGCGGCTTTATCCCGAAGCCGGTCTGCGCCATTTCATTGATGTCGACTTATGCGTCGCGCCCGATCAATACGCGCTCGCCGACGAGACTTTGAATCGCGCGTTGGGCGCGGACCGCTGTTACGTGGATCTACA
>JANMVC010000270.1:0-3940 GCA_031392315.1 Pyrinomonadaceae bacterium
ATACCATTGACGGGCGCTCGGGTCTCCGCGTTCGATGCGTTGCTGCACCTGCAGCAGTGCGTGCTGCACGTGTCGAGGACGGCTTTGATCGACGAGGTAAGTAGCAATGTCCGCGTCAGAAAGATCGCGGCCAAACCAGGAAAAATACCAGGAGAGGAAGGCGCCAATGACAAAGAGGACCGCGAGGAACAGGATCGGCCCGGAGGCGCGCAACCGTTTCACGTCGGTAGCCGGCGCGCGCTCAACACTCGTTTCATTTTTCACACTTCACTTCTCACGAGGGATACAGGTGGTAGAGCATCACGTAAACAATCACTCCAGTAACTGAAACGTACAGCCAGAGCGGCAACGTCCAGCGCGCGATGCGTCGATGTCGCTCAAAATCGCCACGCGCGGCGCGGTAAACTGTCATCACGACCATCGGCACGATCACTATCGCCAGAATGATGTGGCTGACTAGAATTACAAAATAGAAAGGTCGAACAATTCCCTGTCCCGGAAATGGCGTGTCGCCGTGATAGTAGTGGTAAGTGAGATAGGAAACGAGAAATAAAGCCGAGATAACGACGGCGGAAACCTGGCAGTTGCGATGCGCGCGCACTCGAGCGGCGCGGATAAAAGCGTAACCGGCAATCAGCAGGATTGCGCTGGTTGAATTTAAGCAGGCGTTAACGTGCGGCAGATAAGAAACGTAATCGGGCATGGCAGTGTTCAAACTGGAGGCCGGGTGGCTTCCCTGCCCTTTTCCGTTAATGAATAGAAATCGTTGCCGAGTTCTTCGAGCAGTCCTTCCTTCACTGACCGTTCGACAATATCGAAGACTCGAGTTCTCGCTTCCGGATCGTTGCCACCAGCTTCGAATAGGGTGTGCAAGTCGAGCGCGTCTTTACCCCAATGCCTGAAACTGCCCAGCACACGATTTGTCAGCTCATCCATCAAATCGCCTTGCTAGTCTTTAGCTTTCGGGTTCATGTTGGCCATCATGGATTTCACGTCGGGAGGAACGGCACGGCCTTTGGCGTCGAGCAATGGCGGACTTGAAACGCGGGCGGCGCCGGCAACCTGCACAGCCGGAGTCCGTGGCTGCATTCCCAGACGCTTGGCAAATGGGATCGGCAGCCGGCCTTCTGAATGCAGGTAGAACAGCGGGTTAACCATGAACAGCAGGGCCATCACAAGGCAAACGGAAATGATGAAGAGATTATCTGTGCTTAAGAGCGGAGGATAAAACAGCGCCGCGACGACGGCGAACGCGATGAACAGAAGTCCAACGAGTATGCTGACGAGATTCAACAAGCCTAATTCTTTATTCATCAATCGACCTCAATGACAGCACAAGCACGCAGTTATTATTAGAACCTTTCGTGTTAGTTCGTGTGATTTCGTGGATCGTTCCGTTGTTTTCAAAGCCAAAACCGCAACAGAAGTTTACGACCTTCCAGCGAAGTTTAGTGTTTCGCTTTACCGACCGGCTTTGCCCGCTCAGACATTTCTTCGTACCCGCACCGCTCGCATTGCCACACCGGAAATACGGCGGTCGGGTCGCCAGTGCTTTGGTAAACCGCGCGGTCCGACGGGATTATCTTGCCACCGCAATGCGGACAAACGCGGCCACGCGTAGTTCGCTTATCCACATCAATGCGTTGCAGATTCTCCTCAGCCATGGTGAACACTGTCTGCTGTCGAGTCTGGACTTGTGAAACTGGCGACGGCTCAATCCTTCTCTTGCTCGTCCTCCAGCCGATTACGCCTCAGGGCGATAAAAATCGAGCAGAAGATCGTGACGGGAGGAACCAGAAGAACCAGGACGCTGATGTTGAAGTTTCGGATAAACAAAGCATTTTGGGAGCCGGCCAACGCGGTCTTGCAAAGCGCACACTGCGCGTAACCAGTGGCCTCAACCGCCAAGGCGGCCGCCAGCGCCAGCACTACCGCCAAACACAAACTCGTTTTCCGAAAAGTGGTCATCAGTGACTTTCGGCCGGCGCGGGCGGCGTCTCCTTAAACCTGTAGCGCAGATCCGACGAGCGGAAGCTGTCCGGGAAAAAGACGAATAGCAACAGGATGCAGACTACCAGCATCGGGATAATCGTTAGAATCAAACTCAGTCGCTCGAATTTCAGGTGCATGAAGTAAGCGACGATCAGCGCTGCCTTGATAATCGAGAGCCCGAGAAGGACCGACAACATCACGACTGTTGACATTGGTTTGTATGCCAGCCCGATTTCGATCAGCGTCAGCACCACCAGCCAGACCCAGATCGACGTAAACAGTTTATTGCTGCCGGCAAAGTGCTCATGTTCTTCCGCGTGTGCGCTCATCTGGTTTCCTCCTTAGCCCGGACTCAGTGGTCGACATGAACTGACATGATGTAAATCAACGGGAACACAAACATCCAAACAAGGTCTACGAAGTGCCAATAGAGCCCGCTGATCTCGATGTCCTCATGCTTCAGTTTCTTTACTCGGGCGGCGACTACGGCCAGATAGATCGCGCCGGTGAAAACGTGGAACATGTGCAGGCCGGTAATGGCGAAGAACGTGGCGCCAAACAATGGCGAAGGAAGTGTGCCGTCGGCTGCGGTGTATTGCGTGACCCATTGCGCTGGCAACGAGAATGGTGTCAGTCCGTCGTGAATCAAATGGTTCCACTCATACAAGTGGAGCACCAGAAACGCGAGGCCGAAGAAGATGGTGGCCAGAATCCATTTCCGCGCCTTCTGCCAGTCGCCCCGGCTCGAAGCCGAGACGCCAAAGACCATCGTCAAGCTCGACGACAGCAGACACATAGTCATCAACGACGAAAAGAGAATGCTGGGATTGAAATGAAACGGCGTGGGCCAGACGTTTGACGCGCGCAGATAGCTGTAGCCGATGAGCAGCGCGGAAAACGTTAATGAGTCGGAAACAATGAACAACCACATTCCGAGCTTGCGATGGCCGACGCGATACGGGTGCACCCCGCCATCCCAATCGGCCGCCGGAAAATGTACTGCGCGCGCTTCAGTACTCACCTGTCACCTCCCAAAGAATGAAGTAGCCGCAACCCAAAAGCTATCCACGAAACTCACGAAATTACACCAACGGTTTCTTATGAACGCCAAAAGAACAACAACGCGAACAGGTAGAGCCACAAGAAACCGAGAAAATGCCAGTAGAGCGTCATTGCATCGGTCGCTGCCTGTCCCTTTGCCAGCGCCCACTCATTCCCGCTCGCCGCCGGCTTACGCAACGACATAAACAACAGCGCCAGCAATCCTCCCACCAAATGCACGCCATGTGTGGCAGTCAGCAGGTAGAAGAACGAGCTATGCGGATTGCTGGAAACATAGATGCCCTGTTGCGAGAGCTGCCGCCAGGCGAAAAGTTGCGACAGCAGAAATGCGAATCCCAGCGCAGCGCTGATCATCATCCAGCGGCGGTGAGCGCTCCCGGTGTCCGCCTTCAACTTCCGTCTGGCGACCTCGAGCGTTGCGCTGCTGACGACGATTAGGGCAGTGCTCAACCACAGAACCCGCGGCATCGCCAGCGGCTGCCAGTCAGTAGACGAAGCGGCGCGGACAATGTAAGCGCTCGTCAACGCCGTAAACATCATCAGGATGGATGCAAGCCCGACCCACATGCCAATCCGATAGCGATTCGCCGACGATTGAATACGCGACGAGGCGTCGTGCCCATCTCGTTTGGGCCCGCCCTTGCCGTTTGGTCCGCGGGGCTTTGATCCGCCGCCAAATCCAGTTTTTATTAACGGACTAGTGCTGGTGACCCTTGTGGCCATTCCCCGTCCCTTCAGTTGCCGGCACGCCACCTGGCTCCGGTTCAGTCTGCATTATGTAATCGTTGGGTGCGCCCGGTACCGCAAACTCATATGGCCCACGATAAACAGTCGGGATCACACCGGCGAAGTTGTCGTGCGGCGGCGGGCTGGTAGTGATCCACTC
>JANMVC010000300.1:0-3680 GCA_031392315.1 Pyrinomonadaceae bacterium
GTTTGTCAAAACCCACGTGCTCAGTGGTTGATCCAGCGAGTAGTCGCCCATCCCGCCGGGGCACGACGTATCCGCGTGGACTGTAAACAACGTGGCTAAAGATCGCCGGACTTGAGTTGAAACAGAGCATCTGGCCGCGAACGGGTTCGATGCCGGGGATTGGCAAGGCACTGTCCGGCGAGTTCGCATTTGATTCGTGTGACGATGCCAGCAATGAACTCCAGGCGCCGGCGGCAATCACGACTTTCTCAGTGGCGACAAACCCGCGCGAGGTTTCGACGCCGGCAATTCGTCCTTGCTTGAGTCTCAACGAATCCACTGCGGTGCCGGTCGCTAAACAGACGCCGCGACCTTTATTTGACGCGACCAGCGCTTTTGTCAGCAGTCGATTTTCGACCTGGGTGTCGAGCGGAAATCGCAACGCCATCACAACACTTTCCGATATCGACGGCTCAAGTTTTCTGGCCGACGTCGACGTCAACTTTTCCACAGCAAGCCCTGCTTTGGATTGCCAGTCGAAACGCTGGTCTAGTTCCATCACATCTTTTTCATTCAGGCCGAGGTAAAGCGTGCCAGCGGTTTCGAGTTGAATGTCGATCCCGGTTTCGTCTCGTAACTCCGCGGCGAAGGCGGGATAGAGATCGCGACTGCGGCGACAGAGTTGGAAAAACTCGTCAGCGCTATTTGTTTCCGCCTGCGGCGCGAGCATGCCCGCCGCAGCGCCGGACGACTCGGCGCCAAAACTACCGCGCTCGATTACCAGCACGTCGCTCACGCCGCGCAACGCGAGGGCGCGGGCCACCGCGAGGCCGATCACGCCGCCGCCGATAATCGCGACCTCAATTGTCTTTGGCAGTTCACCCATTACTTCTACTATGACTCATCAGAGGCGCGGAAAAACTGGGACGATCCACGAAACAACACGAAGCCGCACTAAAGTTCTTAGTTCGTGGCATTTCGTGTTCTTTCGTGGATCGTCTTGCTCTGCCTGGTCGAGGTTATTGATGTTTTGACTTTGGTCTTTGGGCTTTGAACTATGTATCCTTAGGGCCCATTCGAAATAGACCAAGACCAAAGACGAAAGTCCAAAGGCCAAAGTACTTATGCAACATCGTATCACACTGATTCCGGGCGACGGCATCGGCCCCGAAGTGGCTTCCAGCGTCGTGCGCATCATCGAGGCGGCAGGCGTTGATGTCGCGTGGGAAACGCATTATGCGGGCGCACAGGCGCTGGAAAAATTCGGCGAAACGCTGCCGAAGGAGCTGCTCGATTCGATCGCGCGCAACAAAGTGGCGCTGAAAGGCCCGGTCACCACGCCGATCGGTAAGGGCTTCACTTCCGTCAACGTCGGCTTGCGCAAGGCGCTCGATCTATATGCGAACCTGCGGCCTATTCGCGCGTTGCCAAACGTTCCCTGTCGTTATCCCGAACTCAACCTCGTCATCGTTCGCGAGAACACGGAAAGTTTGTATGCGGGCCTGGAGCATGTGGTCGTTCCGGGCGTGGTCGAAAGCCTGAAGATCATTACGGAGAAAGCTTCGACGCGCATTGCGCGCTTTGCTTTTGATTATTCGCGACGCGAGCGGCGCAAGAAAATTACCTGCGGCCATAAAGCGAACATCATGAAGCTGTCTGATGGACTCTTTCTCGACTGCTTCAGAAACGTGGCCAAAGAGTTTCCCGATATTGAGGCGGACGACAAGATCATCGACAACGCCTGCATGCAACTCGTCATGCGGCCCGAACAGTTTGACGTGATGCTGTTGTAGAATCTTTATGGCGACATCGTCTCGGATTTGTGCGCGGGGCTGATTGGCGGACTGGGCCTGGTGCCGGGCGCCAACATTGGTGAGAAAGGCGCGATGTTTGAGGCGGTACACGGTTCGGCGCCGGACATTGCCGGCCAGGGAATCGCCAACCCAACCGCACTGCTTCAGTCAGGCATTCTGATGCTGCGCCACATCGGCGAACGCGAGGCGGCGGATCGAACGGAAGCAGCGCTGCTGAAAGTTTTCGCGGAAGGCAAGATGCTAACGCGCGACATCGGCGGCACGGCGCGGACCGCAGAGTTTGCTGACGCGATTATTCAGGCGATGAGGTGATGTTGAATTCTCTGGGTTGCACGTCTTCGCTGGGCGCGAAACTTGAAGGAAACCACAGATGAAAATCCCCCGGCTTCTATTCGTTCTGTTCGCAACGGCTGTCAGTGCTTGCTTATTGCTCGCCGGGCCCGTCCTTCTTCTTCCATCCAATGCCTCCCAGCAACCGACACGGGCGTCCGCGGGAAAGTTTAAGGTTGTCTACCTTCGGGTTAAGAATAAGGACTACCGGGTCTTTCAGGAAGAACTTAAAAAGGAACGGGTCCTCGAAGGTATTGTTTCCGATCTCAATGACACTTTTGTCTTGCCGTCTGACATTACGCTGACGTTTGGCGAGTGTGGCGAAGCCAACGCGTTTTACGATCCCGCAAAGCAGCGTGTCACCATGTGCTATGAATTGGTGGAAAGTTTCTATGAGATTTTCGGCGACTCAGAAACCAATGAAGATGAGCTGGACGATGCCGTCGCTGGGGCGACGATATTTATTTTCTTCCACGAGTTAGGCCACGCGCTCGTGCATGTTCTCGATCTGCCCATCACCGGCAAGGAAGAAGACGCGGTTGACCAACTCTCGCTTTTCGTTCTGACAGATGGTACTGACTCTGGCGAAAAGGCGGCGCTGGACGGAGCGCGCGCACTGGCTCTCGAAGGCCGGGACCAGGCGACCACTGTCGACGATCTGGCGTTCTGGGACGAACACTCTCTCAACGAACAACGCTTCTACAATATTATTTGCGGAATCTACGGCCAGAATCCAAAGAAGTATGCGGGGCTGGTTAAGGAAGAAATCCTTCCCAAAGCGCGCGCCGAAAGATGCGAGGCTGAATACCAGCAGATCGAGAGAAGCTGGGCGAAGCTCCTGGCTCCACACCTGAGACAAACAGGAAAGTAAGACTTGAATCGTAGGGACGCGGCATGCCGTGCCCTCACTCATACCTGAGCGCTTCAATTGGATCGAGCCGTGCGGCTTTCCACGCCGGCCATAGTCCAAACGTCAGACCGAGTCCAACCGATACCACGAAACCCACCACCGGTGCCCACAGCGGTATGTAGGTGGGCATAATGATCTGAATCAGCAGCGCGATGCCGCAGCCGAAGGCTATTCCGACCAAGCCGCCCAGCCCGGTAAGCGTGGCGGCTTCGATAAGAAACTGCACGATGATGTCTCGCCGTTTTGCCCCCATCGCCTTTCGCACACCAATCTCGCGCGTGCGCTCAGTCACTGACACCAGCATGATATTCATCACGCCGATGCCCCCGATCAAAAGACCGACGCTGGATATTGCCACCATCAGCGCGAACACGCCGCCGGTAATCGCCGCAAACTGCGAAAGGATTTGTTCGGAAGTTGAAATACCAAAGCTGTCTTTGGCTCCGAAGGCCACCTTCCGTCGACGTCGCAACAGCTCGCGAACTTCTTCAACCGCCTGTTGCATCTGGCCCGGCCGCGCCTGGGCCATGACAAAATTATCATTCACTTCCGGATAGAGTTTGCGCAACGTGAGGTAAGGCATGTAGACGGCCTTGTTCTCGTTGTTTGGATCTTCCGCGCCGACCAGAAAAACATCGCGCTCCGCC
>JANMVC010000327.1:0-3612 GCA_031392315.1 Pyrinomonadaceae bacterium
GCGCTCGAAGCCGTGGTTACGGCGAGCGGCTGCACCGTTCATTTTGTGGACGAAACGCTCGATGGTGGACCAATCATCGCGCAGAGAAGTGTGCCGGTAGTTGCCGGGGACACGGAGGACTCGTTGGCTGCGCGCATTCTCGAACAGGAGCACCGGCTTTACGCGGAAGCAGTTGCCCTTATCGTGACCGGCGAGATTGAGGTTGTCGGTCGGCGCGTTTTACGCAAGAATCAGAACACATGACGATTGACGAACAACTCGAATACCTGCGCAAGGGAACCGCTGACATCATCCCCGAGCGCGAGCTGCGCGCGAAGCTGGAACGTTCGGCGAAGACAGGCAAGCCTTTGCGCGTTAAGCTTGGCGTTGACCCGACGGCGCCCGACATTCACCTCGGACACACAGTAGTCATTCGCAAACTGCGTGCATTCCAGGAGCTGGGCCACACAGTCATCTTCCTCATCGGAGATTTCACTGGCCTGATCGGCGATCCATCCGGCAACTCGGCCACGCGTCCACAACTCACGCGCGAAGAGATCAACGCCAACGCGGAAACCTACAAGCAGCAGATTTTCAAGTTGCTCGATCCTGAAAAGACGGAGCTGCGGTTCAACTCGGAATGGATGGACAAGCTGGGTTCGGATGGCTTCATCCGTCTCGCTTCACACGTTACCGTCAAACAGATTCTTGAGCGGGATGACTTCGCCAAACGCCTCGCGGAAGAGAAACCAATCGCGCTGCATGAACTGCTCTATCCGTTGACGCAGGCTTACGATTCAGTCGCTTTGAACGCGGACATAGAGCTGGGCGGCACCGACCAAAAGTTCAATCTCCTGATGGGCCGGAACCTGCAACGCGAATACGGGCAGGAAGCGCAGGTTGCCGTGATCATGCCTTTGTTGGAAGGCACGGATGGCGTGCAGAAGATGTCGAAGTCGCTGGGAAATTACATTGGTATCAACGAACCGCCGACAGAGATATTCGGCAAGGTGATGTCGATCTCGGATGATTTGATGTGGCGTTACTATGAGCTGCTGACTGACCTCACACCGGCACAGATCATCTCGCTTCGTGAGTCTGCGAAGAGTGGCAATCGTAATCCGCGCGATATCAAGGTGGAACTCGCCATGTCGATTATCGCTGACTTTCATTCAGTCGACGACGCAAAGCACGCAGAAGAAGAGTTCAAACGCAGGTTTCGAGATAAAGAGGTACCGGAAGATGTTGAGGAGCGGACGCTCCAATCAAATCATCCTCAAGGATGGGATTTGTCCCATCTGCTTGTCACGGTTGGATTGGCGGAGTCGAAGGCCGAAGCACGAAGGCTCATTCAACAAGGCGGAGTGTATGTGGATGGCGAACGGCAGACAATTGTGAATTCAACGACTCTTTGGAAACCGGGAATGTCAGCCCTATTTAAGGTCGGCAAACGTCGCTTTGTGCGGGTCCAATTTATGTAGTCGCCGATTTCTTGACGCACCGTCAGAGCCGGTTCAGAATTGAACGAGGTTCAAAATCATGATGGTTAGACCAGTTCTAGTTCGTGCTCTCCCAAACTATCGCCTTTACCTTGAATTCTCAGACGGTGTAAAGGGTGAGGTTGATTTGTCCGATCTTGCCGGGAAAAATGTGTTTAGTGCTTGGAGTAACCCAAGTTTCTTTGGAGCGGTACACATAGGTTCAAACCGAGAAATCAAATGGAATGACGAGATTGAATTGTGCCCTGACTCACTTTATCTAAAACTAACAGGCCAGACTCCAGAGGAGTTATTCCCGCGGCTCCGACGAGAGCAACCTCATGCCTGAGCTCTGCCGCTTCTACGGCATCATCATCCGAATGTTTTGGGCCGATCACCCTCCTCCCCATTTCCACGCCATCTATGGTGAGCACGAAGCCCTGATTGACATTCGAACTTCTGAACTCATAGAAGGTTCATTACCGCTCGGAGCGCGCAGCCTTGTTGGTCAATGGATAGAGTTGCACCGCACGGAGCTTATCGAGCGATGGGAAGCGGCTCGGCAGTCCAAGCCTCTGGAGAAGATTGAGCCGCTGCCCTGATAGAGAACAGGAACCATCCATGTCCGCAGCACTCGCCACAGAAGACACTCTAATCATCGAAACGCCGGAGCGCGTGCCGCTGCACTTTGCCCTGGCCTCGATTGGCAATCGCTTCCTCGCCTGCGCCATCGATCACCTGATGCAAATCCTCGCCATCATCCTGATGATCATCGCGTTTACTTTGCTCGCAAACTACTCAAGCTTTGGCGACCAACTCATCAACGCGCCGAAATGGGTCAAGGCTGTTTTGATCATAGTTATCTTTTTAATCGTCTCCGGCTACTTCGCTTTCTTCGAATGGATTTGGAATGGACAGACTCCGGGTAAGCGCTGGTTGAAGTTGCGCGTGATTCGTGAAGACGGACGCCCGGTAACATTCTGGGAGGCGGCAGTGAGAAATTTGCTGCGCACTTTCGACATGATGCCGGCGCCGTTTTATTCCATCGGATTGATTTCGGTTTTTATTAGTTCGTCTGACCAGCGCATCGGAGACATGATTGCTGGAACGGTGGTGGTGCGCGAACGAGAAGCTGAGGCACCGGCGTTTGCGCAGGTGTTTGCTTCACCTGTGAGCGATCCGGCATTGCGTCGCTCGTTTCACCCCGTAGACTTCAACGCCAATATCAATGCGTTAACTGAACGCGAGATTCACGTCGTGGAAACATTTTTGCGCCGCCGTTGGGACTTGCCGGATCTACCGCGGCAATGGATGGCCTGGCGAGTGGCAATGCCAATCCTATACAAGCTTCGTCCTACCTACGATCTGCCAACCTTCACTTACGAGGGTTTTTTAGAGGAACTGCTGCATCGCTACCGCGCAGTGCATCGGTTCATTGAATAGTTCTTCTGGTTTCCCTCGCCTTCGCCCCAAAGCAGAGACACTCAAAGACCAACTCGGAGCCGCAAATTGACGCACGGTTTTGGGTTCTGTTACCCTCGCCGGTTCCGCATACTGGAAAATATTCAACCGTGGGGCAGGAGAAAATTTAATGTCGAGCGAAGTTTTCATTCTTGGTGGCAAGCGCACGCCGATGGGCAAATACGTCGGAGCGTTGAAGGATATTTCGGGAATCGACCTGGGAGCGATTGCGGCCAGAGGGGCATTGGAATCGACTGGGGTGGGGGCTGATGAGATCGATCACACGGTCATCGGCAACGCGCTGCAAACTTCCGGCGACGCCATTTACGGCGCGCGCCACGTGGCCTTGAAGGCCGGGGTTCCTTTTGAGAAACCGGCATTGACTGTCAATCGGTTGTGCGGGAGCGGCATTCAGGCAATCGTTTCGGGCGCGCAAATGATCCAACTGGGGGAAGCCAGCACGGCATTGGTCGGCGGCATGGAGTCTATGTCGCAGGCGCCGCACGTAATCCGAGGCGCGCGCTCCGGGTTCGCACTCGGTGGCGGCCAACTTGAAGACAGCTTGATGGTCGCGTTGCTCGATACTTACTGCAACACGGCGATGGCCGGCACGGCGGAAAATCTAGCTCGCAAGTTTGAAGTTTCCCGCGAAGCGCAGGACGAGTACGCATTGCGTTCGCAGCAGGAAGCGAAG
>JANMVC010000328.1:0-4147 GCA_031392315.1 Pyrinomonadaceae bacterium
GGAAACGCGATAGCGGCGCGCCTTCGCCGCCTGGCGGCGGAGACTATTCACCTGGCGATCGATTTCCGAAATGATGTCGGAGATGCGCGAAAGATTTGAGCGCGCGGAGTCGAGACGCGCTTCGGTGGCCCGCTGGCGCACGCGAAACTTTGTGATGCCCGCCGCCTCTTCGATGATCGTGCGCCGATCCATCGGCTTGGCGGAAAGAATCTGGCCAATGCGGCCCTGCTCGATGATTGCGTAATGACCGCCGGCGAGTCCGGTTCCCGAGAAGAGGTCTTGAATGTCGCGCAGGCGGCAGGGGCGATCGTTTAGGAGATATTCGCTTTCGCCCGAGCGATAGAGACGGCGGGTGACGGAAACGGCTTCGCCCGGAGCAAACTCCAGCGCGAGGTTGCGGCGGCGCCAGTGTCTCTTGTGATGGGCCTTGGGGGCGGCGACTGCGTCGACGGCTTCGGTTGGTTCGGCAGAAAGTTCGTCGGCAGCTACAACTTCAATCGCAGCACTATCGCTCGAAGTCTCCGCAACTACCCGGTCGCTACCACCACCCCCGCCGGGCTGCCCGGCCGGGGACCCCGGTCCGCTCCCGGTTCCGACCTCTTCTACGTCGATATCTATGACGTTGTCGTCAATAGCCTCGAGGGTCGAGTCGATATCCTCTATGTCCGGCTCGCTCTCCTCCGCCTCATCGCGCACCATGTGCATGACCACTTCGGCCATGCCGCTCGGCTTACGGTTTCGCGAACCCTGGAAGATGACGTCCTGCATGGCCCCGCCGCGCAGATGTTTGACGCGCTGTTCGCCCAAAACCCAGGCAATCGCGTCCGCGACATTGCTCTTGCCGCAGCCATTTGGCCCGACAATGGCGGTAATTCCGTCACCAGTAAAGAGAATTTCTGTGTAGTCCGCGAAGGATTTGAAACCGGTAATCTCGAGGCGTTTCAGTTTGAACATGCGTGAATCGTCTGCATTTGACCGTTCCCTGGATCCCAAAAGCCAGAGTCACGGAAGGCGCGCACGGGAAGGTCAATATAAGTGTGAGTTGCTTAGAATGTCAACCAAAACTTGAGGTTAGCGCGGTTTAGTGATGCAGGAAGCATGGTTAACACGGCGCTTAAGGATTGGACTGGGCAAGTACGGCCTGCGGTCGGGGGCGGTCCTGACAAAAAACGGAGTGTTCGCGCTTGCGCGCTCATTGCAGGCAGGATGCCTGCGCTCCCAGCCTGGCACGGCGACGTTTTTCTTTAGCGGATTCCTCTCGTAGTGTGAACGGGTTTGCAGGATCTGGACGGCAGGCGTCGCCATCTCCTGCCGACAGTGTCGGAAGTCATTTGAGACTAAGGAACGAGCTCCCGCCGGGTGAACAAAAGCAATTCGACGCCTGGTCTCAAAGGGAAACTACCGGCGAGATTGAGACCGGAGTGAACCAGCCGGTAGCGATCGCCATACGCGGCTTCAACTTCTTCGACCTGCCCTGCGGACGCGAGGATGACGGGTTCGGCAGAAGGCGCGATGCGGCCGTGGTATCCAACGCGATTGTAGTTGCGCAGATACCAGGGCAGCGGCCAATAGTCGGCAGAAACAATCGTGATCCCCATCTGGCTTCCCTGGTGCGTGCGTTGGGCCAACTGATCGATCTGTTCGAGCAGTTTCAGCGTTTCCCGGCGCGTGTGCGCGTAGACGTAAACGTAATGCCGATCGTCGTTGTCATAGTTAATGAAATTGAGATCGAGTGTCTGGTAGCCAGGTATCAGTGTCTTCCAACGAGGACTCTCCTTGATCGCTGCGACCGCCACGTCTGGTTCAAACCAACGCTCTTCTCGGGCAACTCGCTCGAACCGTCCCGCCAAAAACGGCAATGGTCCCAGCACGACCATGAGGACAACTGCGATGGTTCCAATGCGCCTGGCTTGGCCCATGTGCCACTCGCCCAGTTCGTCGTAAAGCCATTGCACTGCCACGCCGCTGACGAGCGCCAACGGGACAATAAAATTTAAGGCAAGCCACGGCGTCTTATATTTGATCAGCGAGTAAGCGGTCATGAGACCGAAGGCCCAGAACGCCGCGAAAAGGACGAATGGCTTGACCGGCTTGAAAAGTGCGACGAGGGCGCCGACCACACCCAACAACAGCAGGGGCGATTCCTGCAGCAAGAGCCACCAAACATAAGTGATGAAGGGATGAAGGTGCGCGGTCTTGCCAGTCTTCGTCCAAAACTCGAAGGTCTTCAAAGCATCAGTAACACCCTTCGGATAGTTCTTAAAAAAAGAGGAGTAGAAAAGAACATTGACGACAAAGAACACTGCAATCGCCACCGCTACCCAGATGATTATCCTGCCGGGCCCACCCGCTCGTTCGTTAAAGCGAGACCATCCGCTTTCCCGCTGCGTGCTGCGCCGTTTCTTTTTCCCCGTCGCGGAGACCGCCGGAGCGCTCGCCATTCCCAGAGAACGCTGCGTAGCGCGGTAAGCGAACGTGCAAAACAGCGCGATTACCAGGACGGCCACTGAGATGATTGCGGTTTCTTTCGTGGCGAAGAGAAGCGCCGCGGAGATTGCCCCCAGCACCATATAAACAGGCTGGGAGTTTTCGTAATACTTAACGAGCGCCACGACGATGCCGAGCGTAAAGAAGACGAAGAGCGTTTCATGAATGAAGTAGCGCGAGAGATAAATGGCGCCGGGAGAGATAGCGAGCAGGGCGGCGGCGGCGAGTGTGGCCACAGTTCCCAGGTTTCGGCGCAGGGCGAACACCAGACCGATAGTCCCCATGCCAAATAGCGCCGGGACGGATCGAATCGCGACTGTCGTCAGCCCATAGTTGTTTTGCGCGTTGGGACCGCCCAACAGCCGCATTAGCCGCGGGAAGATAGCTGAAAAGTAGTAGAGAGTTGGCCCATGGTAATTTCCCGGATCGTATTGGTAAACACCTTCGCGCACCAAGCGCACCAGGAAATTACCGTTAACTCCCTCGTCATGATGCAGCGGAACCAAATTCAAATCGTAGAACCTGAGAAAGGCCGCCAGCCCCAGGATTGCGAGAGTCGCAATTAGCCACGTCGGCCGCGAAATGTCCCCTTCTCCGCCAGCGTCGGCCGCGGGCGGTTCACCAGGGCCAGACTTAAGCGACCCAGCCGCGATGCCCGTAGCAGTTTTACCTTTGCCCGATTTTGTAAAGGCGGTACTCACCTGCGTCTCCCACAATCTCAAACTTGGAAAAAAACTGTTCGTTCACAATCATGATATTGCGTTCGAGCGGACTAATCACAACATACTCAATTCCATATTTTTGCAGCAACGTCGTCGCGTCCGGGCTTCCGGCATAGATTCGCTTGATCTCGGATTCTCGTTGCACGTAATCAAGGCCGTGGGTCCAGATGTGCCCGGGATAGCCCATCAGAGATCTTCTTCCAGTTAAGAACACCGGATGATTGTGAACTGGAGCATGCATTACCAGCGCTCTGGGTGCAGTTCTTAATTTTATGACTTCGCCAAACTGGAGCCCGGACGAATCAAAAATCTGATACCTGCTTGAGCGCAGCATGATCGCCGCCACGTCCAACGCTCCTGCCGTGGTCACGCACGCAAACAAGACCACGGCAATGCCTTTCTTAAGTCCACCCTTTTGCCACAGCCGCACCAGCAAGATCGCAACCAAGGGCGCCGCCGCCAGCCACCAGTAGAACAGCACCTTTATGTTATCCCAAATCCAGGGCGCCATCTTCAAAGCGTTGGGAATGATGAAACATAAACCAAACGGCAAGAGGAAAATCACAAGGCGGCGCGGCACCAGGGCCACTTTACCGCTGCGCCAAACAAGTGCCGCGATGGTCAGCGGAATAAACAGTCCCGTGTTCTTAAGCCAGAACGTCCACGCGTCTTCCTTTCCTCGGTCCCAGCCAAACTGCCAGGCAAAGAACTTGCTCGAATCAACCGCGCTGTTGTGCGTGGACCACCACATCTGTGGCAACGCGACTATCAACGCAGCAACGAAAAACGCCGCCCAAGGAATCCGCTGACTGCGCGGCAGCAAAATCCACGCGACCAGGGCGCCTCCGGCAGCAACCCCAACGGCGGCAACGTTCTGATTCAGTCGTGGCAACTCCGGATAGCTGTAGACAGTCACCATTATCAGTGGCAACGCGCCA
>JANMVC010000131.1:0-2242 GCA_031392315.1 Pyrinomonadaceae bacterium
GTTATTTTTGTAGCCGCGACGGCGAGCGGCTGCGGCTACAACACGCTGACTACGAAACATGAGAACGTGAAAGCGAAGTGGGCCAACGTGGAGACGCAGCTTCAGCGGCGCTCTGACCTGCTGAACAATCTTATCGAGACGGCCAAACTAGCCGGCGTGCAGGAGCAGGAAGTGTTCGGCAAGATTGCCGAAGCCAGATCCAGATTGCTGAACGCTTCACAGCAAGCGCCGGCGGGCGAAGGCGGAGACAAGACGCCGGAACAGAAACAAGCCGTGATCGACGCGGCGAATAGTTTTGGCGGCACCGTGGGACGGCTGCTGGTTTTGCAGGAACAATATCCACAGTTGCGTTCAAACGAAAACTTTCTGAAGGCGCAGGACGAGGTGGTGGGAACGGAAAACCGCATTGCCATTTCTCGCAAGGACTACAACGACGCCATCCAGGATTACAACACCACGATGAAGAGTTTTCCCACAGTGATTTCAGCGAAGCTGTATGGCTTCAAGGAAGAGCCTTACTTCAAAGCTGACCCTGCCGCGACAACTGTGCCGAAGATTGATTCGAACACCCTGCGCCAGAATCAACCTCCTGCGCCTGCCAAGTGAGTTCAACGGCAATCGCCGACTAAGCATGCCGGCGCGGCGGGAGTTATTGCTGCGCCGGCAAACGCAATCCAAAAAGAAAAGTGATCGGTTACAATCAAGGCATGGCCAGGTACCTTGATGTGACGACGTGGGCGCGCCGGGATCTGTTTGAGTTTTTTATCGGATTCGACAAACCTTACTTCAACATCTGCACCAACGTAGACGTTACCCGGCTGATGGAGTTGCTGCGCCATCGACCTGGCACCAGCGTGACCCTTGCCTATCATTACTTCGCGCTGCGCGTGGCCAATGAGATCGAGCCTTTTCGCTACCGGTTGCGGGATGGCCGAGTGCTGGTCCACGATGTCATTCACGGGGGCACCACCGTCTTGCAGCCAAACGAGAGTTTCACTTTCGCTTATTTCAACTTTGACCAAGATTTCGAGAAGTTCATGCTTGAGGCGCAGCGCTCGGTTGACATCGTTAAGCAAGGAAACAGCCCATTCGAGCCCAGAGCTGATGACGCGGCGATTCATTTTACCGCGTTGCCCTGGGTCGCGTTCACGAGTTTTTCGCACGCGCGAAACTGGAAAACTGAAGACTCGGTGCCAAAGATCGCCTTCGGAAAGTTTGTGAAGGAGGCGACTCGCACGCTGTTGCCGATTTCCGTCGAAGTGCATCATGCGCTGGTTGACGGCGTGCACGTTGGCCGCTTTATTAATCGCTTGGAAGAAGCGCTGGCAAACCCAGCAGCCATCCTTGCTTAGAAACAGGTAGTTCAGAGTACAAGCTTTAGCTTGCTGCATGTACGCAACCGAGCAACCTGAAGGTTGTACTCTGAACGCTTGATCTCCCCTGTTTGCCATACGCTTTTCGCTGGGCGAGAATGCTGGCCTGTAGTTCATCTCAGAAAGTTAACAAAAAACGTAATGCGCTGGTCACAAAACTTTATTCCCACGCTTCGCGAAGACCCGGCTGACGCCGAAGTCGTTTCCCATAAACTCCTGCTGCGCGCCGGCCTGATTCGCCAACTCGGCTCGGGTATTTACTCGTATCTGCCGATGGCCCAGCGCATCGCGCTCAAGATCATGCATATCCTGCGCGAAGAAATGAACCGCATCGGCGGCCAGGAATTCTATCTGCCCGCCTTGCATCCGGCGGAAATCTGGAAAGAATCCGGCCGCTGGGACGCGATTGGCGCCGACATGTTTCGCCTCAAGGACCGCAAAGATGGCGACATGTGCCTGGGCATGACGCACGAAGAAGTTTTCACGGCCATCGCGCGTCATGAGCTGCGGTCTTACAAGCAACTGCCGCAGGTTTGGTATCAGATTCAAATCAAATTTCGCGACGAGCCAAGGCCGAAGTCGGGGCTGATGCGACTGCGCACGTTCATAATGAAGGATGCGTATTCGTTTGACGTTGATGCCGCCGGCCTCGACCGCTCTTTCGAAGATCAGCGTGAGGCGTACAAACGAATCTTCAGCCGTTGTGGGATTCAGTTTTCCATCGTCGAAGCCTCTTCGGGAGCTATGGGCGGGACTGCGTCAAACGAGTTTGTGGCGAAGACTGACGCCGGAGAGGATCAGATTGCGACTTGTGCCAAGTGCGGTTACGCCGCCAACCTCGAGAAGGCGACCTCGCGCATCCCGGCCAT
>JANMVC010000137.1:0-5433 GCA_031392315.1 Pyrinomonadaceae bacterium
AAACATTTATATCGCCAGGCTTATAACAAGTCGCAGTATCCGCCCGACGATTTCATGGTTCCTTTCGGCAAGGCGAAGACTGTGCGCGAAGGAACCGATCTTTCGATCATCACTTACGGCGCGTTGGTGCAGCGTTCAATAGTCGCCGCCAAGCAAGCGGAACAACAAGGCATCAGCGTGGAGATAATCGACCTGCGCAGCCTGCAGCCTTACGATTGGAACGCGATCACCGAGACGGTTAAGAAAACCAACCGCGTGATCGTCGCTCATGAGGATTCGCTTTCATTTGGCTACGGCGCTGAAATCGCGGCGCGTATTTCGGATGAACTCTTCGAACACCTCGACGCGCCGGTGCGACGCGTGGCCGCCATGGACACCTTCGTCGCTTACGCGCCACAACTGGAAGATGTGATCTTGCCGCAGGTGGGTGATGTGCTGCTTGCGATTACGGAACTTCACGGTTACTGAGATGCAAGCAGGATAATGAAGTCAGTACCGCGTGGTGGTACTGACTTCACCGGCTGCCTAAGAGCTTGGACCCAAATCTCTCAAAACACCGTCCGCATTTCGTAAATGGCTCGCTCCGGAAATTCCGGATTGTCCGGCAAAAACCCGTACAGTTCTGTACCGTTCTGCATCGCTCGCTTGGCATTTCCTCGCCAAATCCTCCAAAACTGCCCGTAACCCCTTTAGGCTGACCTGCACTTGAAACTAGCGTGGCGGCATGATGCTTGCCACTACCTCACTGAACAAACCTGGTATTTCCCCCACAAAAACATAATCGGAACATGAAGGAGCAAGAAAGAAGTATGCATAAAAAATTTTCATTAGTTGCGGCAGCGCTGATTTTATCGTCAGCAACATTCGTCTCCGCGCAAACAACAACGACCACAGTTACCCAAACTCCAACCACAGTTACCAAGACGGTCCAGCACCCGGACGGAACTTTCACAGTGATCGAGTATCCGGTGAAGAAAGAAGTCCTGGTGAATTTGAATCCAGTGACCATTAGCGGCGCCACCGGAGTCGCCACGATCTTGCGTGACGACAATGGGACCCGGATCAAACTCAACTTGACCGGCGTCCCCAAGGACGTTACGGGGTTACACCTCTATGCAGTCGATCCCGCTGGAGTGACAACTTTGCTCGGCCCGATCGCAGTTGCCGACGGTGTTGGCACATTTACCACGACCACACCGATGGATAAGTTCATGTTAATCGCTTCGCCGGAAGGCACCCTGACGGCCTACGATCCTTCGACTACAGTCTTGTTTAGGAGCTCGGTGCCTGAAGGCTATGCAGTGATCCCGCACACCATGAATCCTATCGGTGAGAAGGTTTCGGCGAGTTCCACGGCCGGCCTGACACCTGCCACGTCTTACAGCGTGCCGATGCTGAATATCCCGGGTTACAAAAAGGGCGACGACACCAAGATGAAGATTAACTTCAGCGGCGCCATGACCGGCGCGCGGGCGAATGTTTTCATCACGCCGCGCAAGGATGGACCGACGGAAGTGAAGCTGCGGTTCCATGAGTTGAAGGAAGTACCTTCTGGAAAAGTCTATGTCCTCTGGGCGGTTTCTTCTGACAATAAGTTTGTCAAACTGGGACAGATCGTAAACACCGCGGGCCGCAACGAGGGTGAAATCCGATCAGAGACTGCTCTGCGAGATTTTGGTTTGCTGGTAACCGTTGAAGACGAGCTGTCCACACCTTCCGGACAAACTATCGGGATTGTTGAGTTGGTTCCATAACCAGACCAGCACTTTATCTGGAAGCTTTGAGGTCGCCGTTACGGCGGCCTCTTTTTTTTTGCGTTCCGTCCAGGCAGAGGCCCTGGGTTGAAATTGCGCTGTGGCAAGATTTTCCTATGCCGCCCAGCTTGGCTTAGGGTACTATGCGCCGCAAGGGTCGGGTGCCCCGCCGGCAGCCTGCCCTGATCCGACTCCCCGATAGTCGCGCTCGCCATCAGTAATCGCCGCCGCCGTCATGGCTCCGGCTTCCGACAAACGGTCCGTCGCAGTCACAATTTAAGGCTATGTACAAACGCATCTACCCCCAGTTGCTGCTGTTAGCTATCAGTCTCGTCTCCTTCCAACCAACCTTCGCGCAGGAAACTCTGCCGGAACTCGTCCGGCGCCTGAAGCCCGCTGTCGTGGCCATTGCGACTTACGATGCGCAAGGCGAAGCGTTGATGACCGGCAGCGGATTCTTCCTGCGTCCTGGTCAGGTCGTCACCAATCTCCACGTCGTTCGCGGCGCCAAGCGATCAGAAATCAAGACGCTCGACGGGAAAGGAAAAGTGTTTCCCGTGGTCGGGACGATTGCCGTCGACGAGGAAGGTGACCTGGCCTTACTGCGCGTGGACACGCCGCCCGAGCGCGCCCGCGCGAGTGAACTCGCCAGCGCGCTGCCTGACGAAGGTGAAACTATTTTTGTGATTGGCAATCCACTCAAACTGGAAGGCTCGGTCAGCGACGGGATCGTCTCGGCGGTGCGCGAAGTTCCTAACGTCGGCCGCATCATCCAGATCACCGCACCCATTTCGCACGGCAACAGCGGCAGCCCGGTGTTCAATCTGAAGGGCCAGGTGGTGGGCGTGGTGACAGTGAAAGTGACTAACGGCCAAAACATCAATCTCGCTATCGCGGCGGCGCGCGTAGCTAAGTTGCGCCCCGGCCAATTGCGATCGCTCGCCGCGCTTGCGGTTAAGGGAAAGGGGATTGACCCGGCGGATTCGTCGTACCGGACCGGACTCGAGTCGCTGTGGTTGGGCAACTACGACAATGCACTCAGTTATTTCGAAACTGCGGCGAATAGAAATCCGGCTCGCGCTGATGCCTGGGTGCAGGTTGGTTATTGCAAAGTTAAGCAGGGGAAAGCCGAAGAAGGAATTCGCGCTTACCAGCACGCGCTCGAGTTGAAGGCTGACTCGGATGAGATTCACAACAAGCTCGGCGATGCTTATTACCATGCCGGACGAATGCCGGAAGCGATCGATTCATACAACCGCGCGGCAAAACTGAATCCCAGCAATGCTGACGCCCACTACAACCTCGCCATTGCTTACTTTGAGAGCGGCAACCAACGGCTTGCCCTGAGCGAAGCAAAGATTCTGCGCCAACTGGATACGAAACTGTATGAGAAACTATTGAGTGAGACGCTGAATCAGTAGGTGAGCCAGGAGCAGACGGCAGGAGCAGTCGGCAGGACCGCGGACACAAGCCTTCTTGCATCAACCTCAAAACGCCTCGTTACCAGGTTGGGTTTCAACCAAACCTCATTTGTACTATCCTCTCCCGCCTGAATTACCTGCGGATAAATCCAACGCCTGGACTGGGAGACGGTATGACCTTCGCACAAGGTTTTAGAGATCTGAAGGTTTATAGGTTGGCTTTCAGTTTAGCTATGGAAATTTTCTATGAGTCTAAGAAATTTCCACTTGAGGAAAGGTACTCACTCACCGACCAAATTCGTCGCTCGTCTCGCAGCGTTCCGGCCAATATCGGCGAAGGATATCGCAAGAAGCAATATCCCAGGATGTTCGTCAGCAAGATAGCCGATGCAGACGGAGAAGCCACAGAAACTCAGGTTTGGCTTGATTTTGCTCACGCGTGCGGCTATCTGTCAGAAACTCGACAACTCGAACTGAGAACGGGCTATGACGAGGTGGGACGGATGCTAGGCGGCATGATCGCTCACCCCGAAAGATTCAACCACTAAGCCTGCTCCTGCCGTCTGCTCCTGCCGACTGATCTTCACCCGCCCGCTTGGCCGGTGAACACGCGCACGTCAACGCTCTGCGGATTTCCCAGCACCACAAAGCGAATGTTTCGCATGTAAGTGTTCGCCACGCGCCTTACGTCTTCCGGCTTAACCGAGCCCAGCCGCTCCAGAAACACCGCTGAGTTGCGCCAGCCGCCGCCGAGCAATTCATACTGTGCCAGGTCTCCCGCTTGCGCCGCGGTTGTTTCCTGTCCGAGGTAATGCTTGGTGAGAAACTGCTGCGTGGTGGCCTGCAATTCTTCTTCCGAGACCGGCTCATTTTGCAGGCGCGCAATCTCCTCGAGCATCGCCCGAACCGCCTGATTAGCGTCTACCGCCGTTACGTAAATCCCTCCCACATTAGCCGCCTGGCTGTTCAGAAAGGCGTCGGGTGCATACGACAGATTCCGCCGGGTCCGTACCTCATTGAAAATCCGCAACTGCAAGATCGACGAAGCGACGCGCATCGGGTAGATATCCGGCGAGCGCAGGGGGGGCGCGGCAAAAACACCCTGCACATAGTTGGTTGGCAATGATCGCGGCGTGACCTCCACCGTCTGCGCGTCAAAGACGAGCGGTGGCGGCGGCGAGGGGCGATAGTCGCCGCGCGGCAGTTTGGCTAAGCTGGCTTCCACTTTTTGCCGAATCTGTTGCGGGTCGATATCGCCAACTAAAACGAGCAGCAAGCGTGATGTCTGAAACAGGTTTTGGTGAAACTTTTTAACGTCGTCGATTGTCAGCCGGCCCACCGATTCTACCGTGCCGTGTGGTTCATTCAGATACGGATGACCCTTGTAGGCGAGGCGCGACTGCAACACCTGAAGATACGAGTCAGGCACATCCTGGTCGTCGCTCAAACCTACCAGGATCCGATTCTTAACGCGCGCGAAGTCGTCAGCCGCGAAGCTGGGATGCAACGCGGCGTCAGCAAAAATCTCCCACGAGCGATCGAAGTGCCGGCGTGTGCTTGCCAGCGTCAGCACCGAGTAGTCGTAATTTAGGCCGTAGCTGATGCCCGTGCCGATGCGTGAAAGCTCACGCCGCATGCGCTCACGCGGAAAGCCGGCGCTGGCTTCGGTGGCTACGTCGAGCATCAGCGCCTCGACGCCGGCGTTTTCCGCAGTCACATTGCTGGCGCCGCCGCGCATAAACAATCCGGCGACTACCGTTTGGCTGCTCTCGCGACGTTTCACCAGGACCTTCAATCCGTTGACTTCAAACTCGGTGACTAGTCGCACGGTTTCCGACGCAGCTCGCGCGGCCGACGTTTGACCCGCCGGCGCCGCTTGCTGTCCGCGGGCTACGCCCGGCATGGAAGCCAGGACCAGCAACGCGACGAGTAGCGCGATTCCCCGCCTGCTCGGGCGCGCAAAGCGCGATCGCTGCCGATGAATATTCTTAACGCTCAATGTTTCCGCCCTTCACTGCCGCGGCGCCCATCGCGCGCGCATTTCTTTTCTCGTTGCCAAGCAAATCTTCGGTCGTGAGTCCGGATTGTTTTAACGACTCGTCAGACATCAATGCCAACCCGACGTGTGGCTTGTTTAGAACATAGGTCTTGAGGTAGCGGCTGATATCGGCTCGCGAGGTGGCCCGCAAGCGGCCCAGGTAGCCACGAAAATATTCAAGCCCGGTCGACGCCCACCAGAAGCTAATGGTGTGCGCATA
>JANMVC010000138.1:0-3947 GCA_031392315.1 Pyrinomonadaceae bacterium
GCAGCGCCCCTTCGCCGTGCATCCCCCGCGCGCCCAAAGTCGCTTCCGCATAAGCGCTGGTGCATAACTCGATCTGCTGTGCGCTAACTCCATGCGCGGCTTCGATCTGCTTCGGAACAGGATCGATGAAGACGCTGGCGAGGATGCCGGCCTGGCGCAGGCGATTCACCGTGGCGCGTACAATCGCGATGTTGCCGACCACGTCGAGTCCGCCCTCAGTGGTTATTTCGTTTGCATTCTCAGGCACGAGACTGACAGCGTCGGGACGCGTTTCCAGCGCCACCTTCAGCATCTCTTCAGTCGCCGCCATCTCCAGATTCAAATAGGTCGTTACGGTTTCGCGCAGCGTATTCACGTCCGCGTCCTGAATGTGACGCCGATCGCCGCGCAAATGGATGGTGATGCCATCGGCTCCGGCTTGTTCGCAGAGCATGGCCGCAGCCACGACGCTGGGTTCAGGTGCGCGCCGCGCCTGACGCACAGTCGCTACGTGATCGATATTGACGTTGAGTCGTGCAGTCATGGTTCTTAGTGTAACGCAAACTGTTAGTTTGCGGTTCTGCGCCGGGAGCCTTCGAGGGATAACCGCAAACTAACAGGCGCGCGTTACAACGCAGCAGCTTGCGCGGCTCTGATCGCATTATCGTAAACGCCCCGGCGCGCTTGCTGCCGAATTCGTCCCACTTCACTCAGCATCCTGATGCTATCGCTGGCGACGCTGACCTTGCTTCCTTCCGCGTGATCCCAGCGCACGGGAATTTCGCTCAGTCGCAGCCCCGCGCGATAAGCGACGTAAAGCAACTCGACATCAAAGCCGAAGCGATCAATCGTGGCGCCTTCGATAATTGGACGGCAGACGCTCATGCGAAAAGCTTTGAAGCCACACTGCGTGTCCCAGAAGGGAAGTCCCGTTGCCAATCTGACGGCGAGGTTGAACACGCGTCCGCCCTGTTCGCGCCGCCAGGGTTGATGAATTCCAATCAGGCTGCGATCGAGCGCACGCGAGCCAAAGGCGAGATCACATTCGCCGCGCGCGATAGGTTCCAGAAGCTTCGGCGTCTCCGTGATCGGCGTTGACAGATCAGCGTCAGTGAATAGCGCGATCTCGCCGCGCGAAGCCAGCAGACCGAGTCTGACAGCGCGTCCTTTTCCGAGGTTCGATTGGTAACTGATAACTGACGTGCGCAGAGTCTTGGCATGCGACAGCTCTTCACGCGCGGCATCTGCGGTGCCGTCCGTTGATCCGTCGTCAACTACGATCAGTTCAGTCTCGGCATCGTAATCGGAGAGATAGTCAACGACGGCGCGCAACGACTTTCCGAGACGTGTGCCTTCATTGTAGGCAGGGACAACAATTGATAGTGATTGGGTCATCAGACTTTGCGGGCGAAATATAACACAGCAGGTACGGGAAAATGTGGCACGCGCATCCTGCGCGTGATTCACGGGCGGGACGCCCGGTTCACCATCAGAGCCAGGTTGGTGTGTTAATATTACCTCCAGTTTCAGTGTCCGATCATCGGAGAGAGCGACCGAGTTATTCATGACCAAGCGATTTATCATCACCGCCAGCGCGATTATTCTCGTAGCCGCGCTCGTCGGCGGCACGATTGGCCGCTCCCGTCGTTTTCGCCACAGCGTAACGGCTAACGGCGCCGTCTCGCGCACGCAATCAGACGATATCGAACAGGATTACAACGAAGCGGTTTCGGCCATCTCCGTTCAATATGCCGGCGAGATCGACTACGAAAAAGCCACCCAGGCGGCCATCCAGGGAATGCTTTCCACTCTCGATCCGCATTCGATGTACTTCCCCTACAGCGAATTCAAGAAGCTGAAAGAGGATCAGGATTCGCGCTTCTATGGCATCGGCGTCACCATCGTGCAGCATCGCGACGGCGTCTATATCTCGTCAGCCGTGGAAGGAACGCCGGCCGGACGATTGGGCCTTCGCTATGGCGATCGCATCCTGGAAGTAGACGGCAAAGACGCGCGGCAGTGGACCAGCGAACAGGTTTCGAAAAAGGTGCGCGGCGGCAGGGGCGAAGAGGTCACCATCAAGGTTGATCGGGCAGGCGCGGAATCGCCTTTGAGTTTTACTCTGATCCGCGACGCCGTGCCGCTGCCGTCAATCCGAAACGCATACATTCTGCGACCGGGAACCGGCTATGTTGGATTAACCGGTGGATTTCAAAGCACCAGCGACGAAGAGCTGCGAGAGGCTATAAAGAAACTGAAGGCGCAAGGCATGCGCCAACTCATTCTGGACATGCGCGGCAATCCCGGCGGATTGCTCAACCAGGCGATTGACGTCTCCAGCGAATTCCTGCCTCGCGGCCAGGTGGTTGTTTCCGTCAAAGGCCGCACGGAATACAGCGATCCGATTGTCTACAAATCTAACGGCACGGATCCGGAAGATGTGCCCCTCGTAGTCTTGATTAATCGAGGTTCGGCTTCGGCGACAGAAATCGTGGCGGGCGCGATTCAGGACCACGGGCGCGGTTTGGTTGTGGGCGAAACCAGTTTCGGCAAAGGACTCGTGCAGCACGTTTTCCAGTTGCCATTCAATACCGGACTAACATTAACCACCGCGCGTTACTACACGCCCTACGGCCGTTCGCTGCAACGCGACTATTCGAGTGGTTCGCTTTACGACTACTACACCGGACACGACGCGGCGGACGCCAATGGGAAACCATCGCCCGCACCGCCCAGTGCCCCGCCTAACGCACGCAATTCTGAGTCACCCGCGCCGCAGGCATCGTCCACGCCGCACCCGCCAAGTGGCCCAGCGGTTAAGACTGCGGCCGGCCGCGTCTTCTACGGCGGCGGCGGCATAACGCCGGATATCGAAGTGAAGCCGCTGACTTTTACGCCCCTACGAAATCGCATTGCCGAAGCAGCGTTTCAGTTTACGCGGCAACTCGCCGCCGGCCTCCTACCGGGATTGGAAGGCTACAAGGTTGAGAAGGTGCAGTATGGCAAAACTGCGAAGGCCACCGACTATCCCATCACCGATCGCGTGATGGAAGCGTTTCGCGCATTTGTGCGGACTGATACGCAGTCGCAACTAACGTCGGCGCAGCTTGATGAAGAATTAGACTTTGTAAGGCTACGACTGCGCGAGGAAATTATCACCGCCGCATTTTCCAGCGACGCGGGCGCGCGCGTGTTGCTCGACAGCGATCCGCAGGTGCTGCGCGCGCTCGACGCGTTACCCGACGCCAAACGCCTGGCCGAGAGCGTGCGCGACGGAGTATACCGAAGCTAATGTCCGACAAACTTCAGTTTGTCGTAATCTCTGGAATTCTTCCGTGCAGACGACAAACTGAAGTTTGTCGGACACCAATTCAATCCAGCACGCGCACAATCACACACTTCAAATAGTAAGTTTCCGGCACGCCCAGATAGATGGGATGATCGCTCGCCTGCATCCGCTTCTCAACCAGTTGCAATCGGCGATGCGCATCGTTGCCGGCCTCCGCAATTAGTCCCAAAAACAAATCTTCGGCCATGTGATATGAGCAAGAGCAGGTAATCAACACGCCGCCGGGGTTCAGCAACTTCACCGCGCGGAGATTGATCTCTTTGTAACCACGCGCGGCAGCCTTGACGCTCTGGCGGTTTTTGGCAAACGCCGGCGGATCGAGCACGATGGTGTCGAAGCGTTCACCCGCGGCTTCCATATCGCGTAACGCATCGAAGACGTTGGCCTCACGAAATTCAACATTCGTCGCTTCGTTTAGCTGCGCATTCCGCTGCGCCGCCTGCACTGCATCAGCCGAGATATCGATCCCAATGACGCTATCGCAAGTACGCGCGAGTTGAAGTGCAAAGCCTCCGGCAAAGGTGAAACAATCAAGCGCGCGTCCATGCGCGACTGCGCGGGCGGCGGCGTGATTTTCCCGCTGATCGAGAAACGATCCGGTCTTCTGGCCGGAAAGCGG
>JANMVC010000486.1:0-6781 GCA_031392315.1 Pyrinomonadaceae bacterium
GGCGTCCCGCCCGCAATGAGCGCGAAGCGCGAAAAATGAGCTACCAAGAAAGAGCCTTATGGGAAAACATAGTACGATCGACGTAGTGCTTGCGGGCGGGACGCCCGCGCTCCCAGTGAAGAGCTCGAATGGTTCCACGCAGTTGTCACCGACTCCAACTGTCTTACCGTTTATTTGACAGCTATGAAATGCTGTAGTAGCGTCAAACTCACAAGACATGCCAGCAATTGCAGGAAACTCACCAGCACGCACGCCAGTTAACACAGCGCTATTCCCATCGTCAGAAAGCGAGCCCCACATCACTTGAAACAAATCGAACTTCCGCCCCGTGGGTTGGAGACGCTCTTCGGCGTTCACGACCAGAACATTAAGTATCTCGAATCAGTGCTTGCCGTGCGCATTGACGCACGCGGCCAGGACGTTTCCATCGATGGCGACGCTCAGGACGTGGCCACCGCCGAACGAATTCTGGAAGACTTCTCCGAGCTCTTTCGCGAGGGCCGCACGTTTACCGACAAGGAACTGCGCGAGGCCTTTGCGCAGATTGCCGAGGACCGCGCGTTCAGTTTGCGCGACTACTTCACCAAAGCGCGATTCAATCCCTCGGGCAAGAAACAGGTCGCGCCGAAGTCTGCCAATCAACGCAAATACATTCAGGCGATTCAAGAGAAAGATGTGGTCTTCGGGATTGGCGTGGCCGGTACGGGGAAAACCTACCTCGCCGTCGCGCTGGCCGTGCAGGCGCTGATGCAGAAGCAGGTGAATCGTATTGTGCTGGCGCGCCCCGCAGTCGAAGCGGGCGAGAAGCTAGGTTTTCTCCCCGGCGACTTGCAGGAGAAAGTGGATCCTTATCTGCGTCCGCTTTATGACGCTCTGTTTGATTTGATCGACTACGAGCGCGTGACCAAGCTGTTGGAGAAACAAGTGATCGAAATCGCGCCGCTGGCGTTCATGCGCGGCCGCACGCTTGCCGATGCATTCATAATTCTCGACGAAGCCCAGAACACGACGAGCGAGCAGATGAAGATGTTTCTCACGCGCATCGGTTTTGGTTCAAAGGCCGTGATCACCGGAGATGTCACCCAGGTGGACTTGCCGGCCGGAAAGCGCAGTGGACTGATTGAAGCGCAGCGGGTGCTGGCCAATCTGGAAGGAATCGAGTTTGTTAACTTCACTGAGAAGGACGTAGTGCGCCACAAGATGGTGCAGATGATCATCCGTGCATACGAAGAACATTCCTCGCGGAAGAACCACATCTAGCACTCCACAGATTCACAGCGCGGCTTGATTCGCGAACAATGAAGATGGCAATACGATCCACTAAATCACGCGAAAAAACACTAACAATATTTCGTGTTACTTCGTGTGATTTCGTGGATCGCTTTTCTTTGGCGACCATCGGCGAAATCCGCAGATCAGTTCATGGTTGAAGTTGTTAACCGGCAGCGCAAAGTAACTCTCAATCTCCCGCGCTGGGAGAAATTTGCGGCGGCGGCGTTGCGGGTTTTGCCTGGAAAGCCGTCGGGCGTGACTGTGGCTTTTGTTTCTGACCGCATGATGCGCGAGTTGAATCGTCGCTGGCGCAAAAAGAGCGGCACGACCGACGTGCTCTCCTTTCCCGCCGCGCAGGATGAGTTTGAAACGATTGAAGGGTCAACTCTGGGAGACGTGGTAATTTCGGTTGAGCAGGCAGCGCGACAGGCGAAAGAAAACAAACTGAGCCTGGACAAGGAAATCGCGCAGCTTATTCTGCACGGCCTTCTCCATCTATGCGGCTATGATCATTCGACTGACAATGGCGAGATGAACCGGCTGGAGCTGCGGTTGAGAAGGAAGCTGAGTATCTAAGGCGAGGAACATTTTCCATATATCATTTTTCATTTCTCATTTTCCATTGCGATTGATGTTGACTCCCACTGTCGGGTAATCCCTTGTTGACCGCCGGAATGGCAAATGAGCAGTGAAAAATGATATTGGAAAATTTGCTTCTGGCTCGCGAGCTTTAACTATTCACCACTTACCATTTACTATTCACCACTAAATGCGGATTGAGATCACCCTGGCTTTCCTCCTGCTGGTTCTATTGTCGCTGCTGGCGACGGTGGACATGGCTTTCGGCCAACTGAGCGACGTGGGCCTGCGCCGTTTGATTACCGGCGCCGAAGAGCGATCCAAACTGCGTTCGTCGGCTTTCCTCAAACAGGTTCTGGAAAATCGTCCTCGCTTCAGTTTCGCTATCTCGGCAACCATACAGATCCTGCTGGTCGTGCTGGCTGTGCTGGTAACATCGATTTCGCTGACGCTTTTTCAGGATCGGCGTTACGTTCTCGTTGGACTGCTTGCCGGACTCATTCTCGCCGGTATTTTTCGCCAACTGGTTCCCCTATTCGTTTCCACCCGCGATCCCGAAGGCACGCTGTTGTTTCTGCTGCCGGTAATTCGTCCGCTCCTGCCGCTGATGGCTTTCGCCGCTGACCCTTTTCACAAATTGTTTGACCGCTCGCGCAAGAAAGAGCAAGAGACAGAAAACGGGGACGACGATGAAGATCAGGACAGCGTTGACGACATTCAGGCGCTGATCGACGTAGGCGAAGCCGAAGGAATTTTAGAGGAAGAAGAAGGCGAGCTGATCCATTCGATTCTCGAGTTTGGCGATACGCGTGTCAGCGAAGTGATGACACCGCGGCCTGACATTGTCGCAGTGCCGGCGGACACATCGGTGCGCGAAGCCCGTGATGTGATGATCGAATCAAAGTATTCGCGCTTGCCTGTCTACCGCGAACAAATCGACAACGTCGAAGGGCTGATTTACGTTCGCGACCTGCTCGAGCGCTGGGCTGAAGGCGACGTGGATGGCCCTGTCGCGCCGCTTGTCCGCACAGTCTATTTCGTGCCGGAAACAAAGCCGGTGGCCGAACTGCTTGAGGAAATGCAGAAGGCACACGTGCAGCTCTCGATGGTCATTGATGAGTATGGCGGCGTGTCCGGCCTGGTGACCGTGGAAGACATACTGGAAGAGATTGTCGGCGAGATTGAAGATGAAGATATCGGCGGCGAAGAGTTGAATGATATTGTGGGACGCGATGATGGCTGGTATGAAGTGCAGGGCTCAACCGAAATCGGAAAGATCGAACACCTCTTTGATATGGAGATCGAGGCTGACGACTTCACAACGATCGCCGGATTAGTAATCAACGCGTCAGGCAAAGTGCCGCAGAAGGGTGAACAGTTAACTTTTCGCGGACTTGATGTTGAAGTGTTGGAAGCAGATGACCGCCGGATCGGACGACTGCTAGTCAGACGATCTGCAGTCCAAGATGCCACTGAAGTTGGTCGAGCGTCTTAGGGTTGACCGTCAAGCGTTTTCCGCCACCCGATTTGAATCATCAAAAAAAGTAACGACAAACGAATCATGGCCAAACGAACAAGCAAATTCCTACAGGGCCGGCGCATAGATCCGCCGCAGATAACGAAGAACACAACGCTGACGGAACTCGTCGACGAGGCATTTATTGCCTACAACGGCGCGCGACTACGCGAGGCCTGCCAGCTCTTCACGCGCAAAATGCTGGAGCCTGAAGTCACCGTCGGGATGTCGCTAACGGGTGCGCTCACGCCCGCAGGTTTGGGAATCTCGGCGTTGATTCCCTTGATCAAAGCCGGATTCGTTGACTGGATTATTTCCACCGGCGCCAATCTCTACCACGACACTCACTTTGGCATCGGCCTCCGAATGCATCAGGGCCGTTCTGACATTTCCGATGTCGTCCTGCGCGAAGAAGAAGTGGTGCGCATCTACGACATCTTTTTTGACTACTCCGTCCTGCTCGACACCGACGCTTTCTTCCGCCAGATAATCGAAGGAAAAGAATTTCAGAAACCGATGTCGACGGCTGAATTTCATTATTTATGTGGGCGATATGTCCATGAACGCGAGCGCAAGCTGGGGTTGAAAGAAAAGTCTCTGCTCGCCGTAGCCTATGAATACGGAGTGCCGATCTACACATCGTCACCCGGCGATTCGTCAATCGGCATGAACGTCGCGGCCAAAGCGCTTCAGGGCAACAAGCTCGCTTTCGATCCGTCGCTGGACGTGAACGAAACTGCGGCCATCGTGCTGGCGGCCAAGCGAAGCGGCGGTAAAAGCAAAGCTAGCGGCAAGGGCGCAGGCAAGCAGAAGCCGGGACTGTCAGCCTGTTTCATCCTCGGCGGCGGCTCACCCAAGAATTTCCTGCTGCAAACTGAACCGCAGATTCAGGAAGTGCTCGGTATCGATGAACGTGGCCACGATTATTTTCTACAGGTGACCGACGCGCGCCCCGATACCGGCGGACTTTCCGGCGCAACGCCGGGTGAGGCGGTTTCCTGGGGCAAGGTCGATCCAGATCGCTTGCCCGACGCCGTAGTTTGTTATGTGGATTCCACTGTAGCGCTTCCGATTATTACGGCTTATGCCTTGGCGACGCACAAACCGCGAGAACTAAAGCGTCTTTATGACCAGCGGGAAGCATCCATGGCTTTGCTGCTTTCGGAATACAAGAAATCGAAAAGACGTTGACGGTAGGACAGGCATTCCTGCTTGTCCTACAGAGCAAGAGGTTTTGAATGGCGCGAACATCGATCGTCGGCAAGGCTCCTCTGAAATATGATTGCGATAAGTGCGTGGCCTATTGCTGCTCGATTTATGAGCGTGTGCAGGTAACGCCGAGAGATGTAAGACGGCTCGCCGCGCATTTCAAGGTAACCACCGACGTCGCCACGGCGCGGTTCACAAAACTCAACGGCAAAGAGCGAATTCTCCGGCGGCGGGCTGATCGATTGTTTGGCCAGGCCTGCATGTTTCTGAATCAGGACACACGGAAGTGCACAATCTACGACGCCCGGCCCGGCACTTGCCGCGAGTTTCCTGACGACTCGCGCTGCGCTTACTTTGATCTGATTGAGTGGGAACGCAAACAGCAGGACGATCCGGACGTGATTCCCCTGGTGAAGATTACTTTTCGCGAGTCGAAGTAGGACAGGGTAGGACAGACATTCGTGTCTGTCCCTTGTACTGTAACGCAAACTGTTAGTTTGCGAGCATGAGGTAGGTTCTCGTTACACAAGCACGCAAACTAACAGTTTGCGTTACATGGAAAAAACGCCGGCGCTAATTGAAGCACCGGCGTTTCGTTTAAAAGACTAAGCCCTGGCTTGGGCGCAAGTTGGTCTTACTTGCCAGCGGCGTCCGCGACCAGCGGAGCCCGTTGCGGAACCTGGCGAAAGCCATCAATCCGCGAGGTCCAATACTTATCAAACGGTGAATAGATTACGCCCTTGCGGCGCGAGGCGTGATAGAAACCTTTGTCGTCGACCACGATCCCCACATGCGCGAGGTTGCTGAAGAAGACCAGCGTCCCATATTTGAATTGTTCTTCCGGCGCCGGCGCCGCAAAGCGAGACCAGAGAGTCCTCGCGCTGGCGCGTTCAAAATCGATACCGACCGAGCGGAAAGTGCTCCAAACAAATCCGGAGCAGTCGAAAGCCGACGGTCCCGTGCCGCCCCAGGAATAGGGCGAACCCAGTCGCTGATCAATCGCCGCGTTCATCAGTTCTTTGAATTGAAAAGTTGAACCGCTTTTCTCAGCTAAGGGCTTCGCGCGGTTGATGTCTTCGGCGGAGGCAAGCGAGATGATAACTGGCTCGTCAGCATCGGGAGCCGGCAAGTTAATCGTTTCAAGTGTGGGGGTTGCCTGGCGTTGGCGTACTTCGCCAGACTGAGCAACGGCCGAGACGGTGAACATACCAAGGGCAAAGCAGGCCGCTAGCGCAGAGGGGAACAGTTTTTTCAACAGCAAAGGGGTTTTCGTCTACCTTCTTAAAAAATTTATTATTGCTTCGTGAGGTGAGTATTAGCCCGAAGGCAAAATGAATATACGTGGTCGACAACTTCAGAACAAGACGCAATGTGACTGTTTCGTGACGAATCACACAGGAACAAAAGTCATTGCACCAAAAGAGGTCACAGTTTTAAACCGGTGGAGGCCCCATGTAAAGGAGGTTCGTGGAAAAATGTTTTATCCCGGGCCCTGATCAGTCAATGTGAAGGCGTGCGTTCGCGAGCACGAACCAGCAACATTTCTCAGGGGGCCTGGTTCGCGGCCTGATAATTCAGACCCACTGTGATGATCTTTTGTAGTAATTGATCATAAGGCACGCCACTGTGTGCGGCTGAATCTGCAAAGTCCTCGCCTTCGGCGATCTGCGGATTTGGATTCGCTTCCAACAAGTAAAACTGTCCGTCGTCCGTTAGCCGGTAATCAAGCCGAGCATAGCCGTTGAGGAATAGATAGCGATAAATTCGTTTCGAGAGGCGCTCGAGCGTCTTGTGATGCTCCGGACTAAGTTCAGCGGCTCTCGTTTTCACTCCTACCTTCTCCTGATACGCCGGATCCCATTTCACCTTCAAGGTAGCGATGTTTTCCGATCCCTCCGGAAGCTTTTCCATCACCAGCTCCCAGGGCGCATACGTCTGAATGTTCTGATTCCCCATCACGCCCACATAAATCTCACGACCCTTGATGTACTGCTCGGCAATGGCCGCAGTTTTGTTTTGCCGATGGATAAACTCCACCCGCTGCGTGAGCTTTTCATCGTCGTTAACTACTGATGCCTGCGAGATGCCCACCGATCCTTCTTCGCTGATTGACTTGACCAGCAGAGGAAACTTCAAACGCTTCGGCCGCCTGACCTTTCGATTCATCGGAAACACTGCGAAGCCCGGAACCTGAATCCGATGATA
>JANMVC010000539.1:0-8109 GCA_031392315.1 Pyrinomonadaceae bacterium
TGTCACCATCGTGGCTGCATGAATCAAGGCAGAGACCGGCGTGGGGCCGGCCATAGCGTCCGGCAACCAAACGTAGAGCGGAATCTGCGCGCTCTTGCCGGCCGCGCCAATGAAAAGCAAAACCGCAACGGACGTCAGGCCACCGGCAAAGATTGCTTTCCACGTGAACGCATCGATCGGCAAATCCTTGATTACGTTAAAGACGCTCGCGACGCCGGTACCCGGATGATCGAAGAAGCTAATCGTGCCGTTGCCGAGACCGGAGGTGATGGCGAAGATCAACATGAGCCCCATCACAAAACCCCAATCGCCCACCCGGTTCGTGATAAACGCTTTCTTGGCGGCGTCGCCGGCTTCCTGCTTGTCTGTGTAGTAACCGATGAGCAGGTAGGAACAGAGCCCCACGCCTTCCCAGCCGACGAACATCAGCAGGAAGTTGTCCGCCAGCACGAGCGTCAGCATCGCGAACATGAACAGATTCAGATAGGCAAAGAAGCGATAGAAGCCGGGGTCCTTGTGCATGTAGCCCACGGCGAAGAGGTGAATCAGAAAACCGATGAAGGTGACGAAGAGCGCGTAAGTGCCGCTCAGGCGATCCATGGCCAGGCCGAAGTCCGCGCGAAACTGTCCGACCTGAATCCACGTCCAGAGATGATCGAAAACAGGAGTGGTGACGCCGGGTTCACCCAAATGCAACGCGCCGCCGGATTTCAGGGCGAGATAGAAAGCAACCAGAGTGGACACGCCAACAGACGTGCAGGCTATGAAGCCGATAAACTTTTCATTGCGCAGACGGCGGCCGATGAACCAGTTGATGGCCGCGCCGGCCAGCGGCGCAAAAATGATTAAACTTAGGAGGTTATTTTCCACGCAATCTAGTCTGTATTGGTCTTTGGTTTTGAGTCTTTGGACTTTGACCTCTGTCTCACGTCGGCATCCAAAGACTGCAAAGGCCCGAGACCAAAGGCCCAAGACCAAAGGCCCAAGACCAATCGTTACATCTTCAAAATACTCGCTTCATCTACATCCAGCGATTCGCGATTCCGGAAAATTGCGATGATGATTCCCAGTCCAACCGCAGCCTCCGCCGCTGCCACCGTCATCACGATGAAAACAAAAAGCTGACCAGTAACGTCCTGAAAGAAACTAGAGAAGGCGATAAAGGTCAGGTTCACGGCGTTCAGCATCAGCTCGATGCACATGAACATCGCGATCGCGTTTCGTTTAACGACGACGCCGGCAGCGCCGATCGTAAACAGGACGGCCGAGAGGGCGAGATACCATGAAAGTTGTGGTTCCATAGTTCGTCTACTCCCGTTCCTCCGGATTGCTTTGGAAGTCCACGCCCATCAAGTGTGCTGCTTCGGCTGTCGTATCTGTTTCCACTGCCGTCAAATCTTCTTTGCCGCGAGGCCTCACCATTTCCATCGCCAGCACCTGCGCACCCGGCACCACCCGCGCGGTCGCCGAAAGCAGTTTGCCCTGACGCGCGAGCGACATCGCCCCGACGATGGCCATCAATAACAAAATCGAGGTGACTTCAAAGGGCAGCAAGTATGCGGTAAAAAGATTTACGCCAATCGAATGCGTTAGTCCGACATCGGAGGTAGGTCCCGCGGGCTTCACGCCCGACGCCTGCACCGAATAAAGAATGAAAGCGGTTTCAGCGATCAAGATTGCAGCCATACCAATCGCAATGGGCACCAGAAATCGCAGACGCTGGCGGCGCGGCTCCTCGGCGTCGACATTGAGCAGCATAATCACAAAAATCACGAGCACCATGATGGCGCCGGCGTAAACAATTACCTGGACCGCAGCGATGAAGGGCGCCGCCAGCGTGACATAAATGGCCGCCAGCGCGACGAAGACGCCGATCAGCGAGATCGCGCTATAAAGCGGATTGCGCTGCGCTACGACGGCGACGGCACAACCGATCGCCAGCCCGGCAAATAAAATGAAGAGAATCGCGCTCATCAAAGTCAGCTAAACCGATATGTAACGCAAACTGTTAGTTTGCGGCGCCTGGCTCTCAGTCAGCTCACCAGACTGTGCAACATCCGCAAACTAACAGTTTGCGTTACATCGTAAAAAACACCACCGTCGCCGTCAGGATAATATTCAGGATTGCGACCGGCAGCAGAAACTTCCAGCCGAAGTCCATCAACTGATCAAAACGAAAACGCGGCAGCGTGCCGCGCAACCAAATGTAGAGAAACAGGAAAAAGATAATCTTCGCGAAAAAGCCCAGCACACAAATCAGGGCGAACAGCAATGTGCCGCGTCCAAATAGAGCTTCGGCGAAGGGCACGTTCCAGCCGCCGAGAAACAGAGTCGTAGCCAGCATCGACACCGTGATCATGTTGATGTATTCGGCGTTGAAGAAGAGCAAAAACTTGATCGAGCTGTACTCGGTGTGAAACCCGGCGACGAGTTCCGTCTCCGCTTCCGGCAAGTCGAAGGGCACGCGGTTAGTCTCGGCAATTGCGGCGATCAAATAAAGGATGAATCCGAGCGGCTGGTAAATGATGTTCCACTGCGAGCCGTACCAGCCAGACTGCTGCTCGACGATGTTGTAAATGTCGAGTGTTCCGGACAGCAATACGACGCCAATCAGCGACAGACCAAGCGCGAGTTCGTAGGAGATCATTTGCGCTGCTGAGCGTAGGCCGCCGAGTAAACTGTATTTATTGTTAGACGCCCAACCGGCGAGCGCGATTCCGTAAACGCCTACCGAGGTCACGCCGAGCACGTAAAGCAGTGCCACGTCGAACTTCGCAATCACGAGCGGGAAAGTCCAGTTGAGCCAGGGAAGGGTCACCGTTGGGCCAAACGGGTAAACAACAATCGCCATGATAGCGGTGACTACGGCAATCATCGGCGCCAGCAGAAAGACGAAGCGGGTGGACTGATCCGGAACCAGATCTTCCTTCATCATCGTCTTGATGAAGTCGGCAAACGGCTGCAGGACTCCAAAGTAGCCGACGCGGTTTGGTCCCACACGGCCCTGGATAAACGCGAGCACACGGCGTTCGGCCAGCACAGTAGCCGCCACGAGCAACATGATTGTCAGAAACGCAATCGTGATCGCGACGATGATCAGTACCGAATGAATGTATGGATTGTTCCAGTCCATCTCGTTGGTGAATGGTAAATGGTGAATAGTAAATAGGAGACGGAAGCTGACCGTACTGTCTATTTACGATTTACCATTCACCATTTACTTTTCAATCTCTCGCCGCCACCACTTCCTGGCGCAGGCTCTCGTCAACCGTAATCTGATAGAGCGGCGAAACTCGGACAGTTTCCGGGCGCGGATTTCCCGCAGCCAGCAAATGAAACTGCGGCACCTTGTCAGTCAGCGTGCCGATCTTGAATAGTTCGTGCCCGACTCGCGGCGTGGAGTTCAATTTGTCTCCGTGGTCTGGCAACGCATTTACCGCTTCGCGCAGCGCGTCCAGTTCCGCCGAAATGTCCACCGTTTCCTTGAGCGCATACTTCGCCTGGACCGGATTCGACTCATCCTTCAAAACCGGATAGCGAAGTCCGGCGTACGCGGGAATCTGCTCTGCAATTTCGCGGAACACTGCGCTGCCGGACATCTCAAATCCGAAGTCCATTTGTAGCTCAGTCGCCAGTTGCGCGGTGATTGTCCAGTCGGCCTTCGCCTGATTTACCGGGGGAATAGACTGGCGCACGCGCTGCACAAAACCATCGTTATTCGTAAACGTGCCGTCCACTTCAGCAAACGACGCGGCCGGCAACACGACATCGGCAAAGGCAGTGGTCTCAGTTTCAAAAAGTTCCTGGACCACCAGGAAATCCAGTTTGCTCAATGCGTCTTCGCGGCCTCGCAACTGGTCCGAGGGAAAACTACCTGCCATGTAAACTGCGCGAATCACCTCTCCTGCGGCATCGAGCAACTGAGTGGCGCTCAACTGCCCGTTCATCATTCCCATGTCATGTGCGCCGACGCTGTTGTTGTTGAGCGGCAGCGGGTGCAGCAAGACGCGCCGGCCGTCGCGACGCATGGCGCTGGGAAGTTGCGCCAACGCGGCCAGCCCCGCCGCACTAAGCTCCGTGCCGAACATGATCACGATGTCGCCATCGCTGTCGGCAATCGTCTGTCGCAGGGTGTCGAGCTCGGACGCTTCAATTCCCATCTTCGCCGCGGCGTTACTGCTGCTGGATTGATCTGCCAAGGCGAGCACCGCCGCGTTTTCCGTACCCGGCCGAATGTGAATGAATTGGGCTGACTGCTCAACCAACCTGATCGGCACGCTGTTGATGACAACTAACTTTGCGCCACCGTTTCTTACCGCCTGGCGAATCTGTTTGCCGGTTAATGGCTGTAATTCTTCCGGCTCGCCGCCGATCAGCAGGATAGTTTTCGCGTAACGAATGTCTCGGTGCGTCGCCAACGGCGCGCCCAGATTCGCGAAGAAGGGCTGCAGATTAAAGCTGTCGGTCGCTGCGTAGTTTTCAGTTCCCACCAGCTCCGTCGCAAACTTGTAGAGCAGGTAGTTCGCTTCATTGGTAATGCGCGGACTGCCTATAACGCCCAGCGCATTCGGCCCGTGCGCATCAACTATTTGGTCGAGCTTTCGAGCGACGTGCTGAATCGCTTCATCCCAGGTCGCAGGAATCAGCTTGCCCCCCTTTTTGTAGCGAATAAGCGGTGTACTAATCCGTTCTTCATGATTGACGAAAGGATGGCCGAAGCGGCCTTTGATGCAGAGAAACTCGCCGTTGAGACCATTAACGTAGCGGTCGCGCGCCACGATGCGCATGAGTTCGCCGCCGCGCGAGCCGAGCGACATCTGGCAGCCGTCGGAGCAATAGGTGCAGGTGGAAATTGTTTGCGCCTGTTCCCATGGACGCGCCTGATGACGATAAGTTGCGTCGAGGAGCGTGCCCGTTGGGCAAACTTCGATGCAGTTGCCGCATTGCGAACAGTCGAGCCAGCCGCCGTAAGTTCCGATGACAGTATTCGCTCCGCGTCCGCCGGCTTCAATCGCATCTTCGCCCATCCACTCGTCGCAGACGCGCGTGCAGCGTTTGCAGAGAATGCAGCGCTGCGGATCGTTGGCAACCATCGGCGACAGATACTTCTCAGGACGATAGTTCTTCTTTTCAGTGAAGCGTTCTTCGAGGCCGCCCCAGTCAAAGGCCATCTCCTGCAATTCACATTCGCCGCCGCGATCGCAAACCGGGCAATCAAGCGGATGATTGGCGAGCAGAAACTCCATCATTGCGCGCTGCGCTTTTTCAATCTCCTCGCTCTGCGTGGTCACGACCATGCCGTCGGTGCAGGTGATGGTGCAGGAGGTTTGCAGCTTCGGCATCTTTTCGATCCGCACGAGACACATGCGGCACGATGCCTGGAGCGCGAGATCGGCGTAGTAACAGAAGGAAGGAATGTCGTAACCCTTGTCGCGACACACATCGATCAGACGCGCGCCTTTCGGCACTTCGAAGTCGGTTCCGTCCAGGTTAACTTTGATTACTTCAGTGGACATTATTTAACTTTCAGAAACTCATCGACAGTTAAGTTCGCCGCGCGGATCAAACTCCTAAGGGTCCCTTTCGCAACCTCCTTGTGATCCGGAATTGAAAGTGTCGTGATCTCTCCGTCTTTGGTCATGATGATATGGCTACTACTTTGACGTACGACTCTCCAGCCAAAACATTCAAAGACTCGAACGACATCCCTCCCTCGGAGAACCGGAAGCGACGGCATTAGGCCGCAACCTCAACCTGCTTTGTCTCGATCGTAAGAGGAAGTCCTTGCTCCCCCCGAACCTGAAGACAAAGGCTGATGGCATCTTTGACATTTTCCAGAGCTTCCTCTTTGGTCGTACCTTGGCTTACGCAACCAGGAATAGACGGACACTCCACAATCCAAACGCCATCTTCATCCCTGTCTACCGTGACATTGAAGACCATTTCGCCTCCTTTTGAATGAGCCGCAAATCTTTTCAGGTCAAGGCGGGCAATGCCCTCCTCTAAGCGGAAGACGGTTGCTGGTTCCCATTCGCGCCTATCAGGTGCTTCCGGAAATCTTCCGGGAACCTTTTGATCGCCGACTGAATCGGCCACGACGCCGCATCGCCGAGCGGACAAAACGACTTGCCCTCGATGTTGTCGCAAAGGTCGAGCATCAGTTGGACGTCTTCCGGCCGGCCGCCGCCATTGGCGATGCGTTTGAAAACCTTCACCAACCAGTCCGTGCCTTCGCGACACGGCGTACACCAACCACACGACTCATGTTTGTAAAACTCGGTCAGATTCTTGGTCGACTCGAAGATGTCCACCGTCTCGTCCATCACGATGAAGCCGCCGGAGCCAACGGACGAGCCGCCGGCCACCAGTCCTTCATAGTCCATGCGCACGTCTTTGCCGATGATTTGATCAGCCCGCATGATGTAAACCGATGAACCGCCAGGAATCACCGCTTTGAGTTGCCGGCCTCCGAGAATCCCGCCGCAATCTTCCATGATGAACTTTTCCATGTCGTCGTAGCCCATCGGGAGTTCATAAACGCCGGGGCGATTGACGTGACCGGAGACGGACCAGAGCTTGGTGCCGCCGCTCTTTTCCGTGCCCAGCTTCTGATAAGCCTCGCCGCCCATCCTGATGATGTCCGGGACGGCGGTCAGCGTCTCGACGTTGTTGACGACGGTGGGCGAAGCGTAAAGACCGGAGACGGCAGGGAAGGGAGGCTTCATGCGCGGGTGTCCGCGCATGCCTTCAAGCGAACTTAAGAGCGCAGTCTCCTCGCCGCAGATGTAAGCCCCGGCGCCGGTGTGTGTGTAGATCTCGCTGGAGAAGTCGGTGCCGAGAATCTTTTCACCGACGAGGCCGGCCGCGCGTGCTTCGTCCAGCGCGCGATCCATGATGTCGATCAGATAACGATACTCGCCGCGCGTGTAAATGTAGTTTGTCTTCGCACCCAGCGCGTAGGCGGCGATCAGCATCCCTTCGATCAGCAGGTGGGGGTCGCGCTCCATCAGGTAGCGGTCTTTGAAAGTGCCCGGCTCGGATTCATCGGCGTTGCAGACGACATATTTCGGTTTTGGAGAATCTTTGGGAACAAAGCTCCACTTCATTCCGGTCGGGAAGCCCGCGCCGCCGCGTCCGCGCAAGGCTGACTTCTTTACTTCGTTGATGACGTCGTCGGGCGACATCGACGTGAGCACCTTGCGGAGCGATTCGTAGCCACCGTGCTGGCGATAGACTTCGAGGCTGTGCGAGTTTTCCAGATGGACTCGCGCGAGCTGAAGTGGTTCACATCCTATGGCGCCAATAAACATGCTGGTAAATGGTGAATCGGAAATCGTAAATAGAACGGTTCTGAATTTTGTGCTTAGAACTTTGTACTTAGAACTAATCTTCTGAGTTCGAGTACAAAGTACGAAGCTCAGCTCAAGGCAATGCCTCCAGGATCTGATCGACTCTATCCCGCGTTAGGTTCTCGTGATAGTCAAAACCAATCTGCATCATCGGAGCGGTGCCGCAAGAGCCGAGACACTCGACAAGTGAAATCGTGAAACGACCATCCGCAGTAGTCTCACCTGGTTTGATTCCGAGCTTCTGGCAAACGTGTTCGGTAATTCCAGGTTCGCCCATGATCTTGCATGACAGCGTCTTACAAACCTGAATGTGATACTTGCCGACCGGCGTCGTATTCAGCATTGAATAGAACGTCGCCACTTCCCAGATGTCTGTGATACGCAAATGCAAACGCTTCGCGAGATACGCAACTCCGGGGGGGTCCAGGTAACCGCGCTCGCGCTGGACAATGAACATCAGCGGTAGAATCGCCGAACGCATTACGGGATACTTCGCCAGGTGGCTATCAATTTCCCGCTCAACGTCGGCAGAGAACGCTGCGACCTCGTCGCCGATATCCACCGGCTGCGACATTGGCTGTATGTTGATGAGTTGTGTGCTCATTCCAAATTGGGCCTTAGGTCTTTGGGCTTTGGTCTTTGACTGTTTCGATGATGGCCTTGAGAGCCAAGACCAAAGACCCAAGACCAAAGACCTAAAAGCCAGAGTTCGCCTTAACGATCTATTTCGCCTAACACAATATCCAGCGAGCCGATGATC
>JANMVC010000591.1:0-5027 GCA_031392315.1 Pyrinomonadaceae bacterium
GCGCTCCTCAGCCAGGTTGCCAACAACAACAACTTGCCCGAGCACCTGCGACGCGATGTGACTCAGGCAGTTTGGATCCGTGCTGTGCTGCTCGGAGATACGGCAACTGCAACCGCACTGGCTCCTAAGTTGAAAGTGCTCGCTCCGGAAATGGCTCCCTTGCTGGACGCGTACATTAAAACTCGCGAACCGGGCGCGAAGAAGTTCCTGGCGATTTACACCTGGCTGAAGTTTCCAGGAGTCGAGCCGGTAGTCGACGTCGGGGTTGGCCGGGGCACGTCGCTCGCCGAACAGGATTCTTATCGTGACAACTGGTGGTGTTCCGCTGCCTTTTCGCCGGAGGGGAATGATGAGGCTGAAAGCAGCCCGGCCGCATCAACTGCCAGTCAATCGCTTCCGCCTTTTTTGACACCTGCACAACGAGTCGCCGGCGAAAAAGAGTTTGCAACGCTGAAGAGCTTCGGCGCCGCACCCAATTATCTTTCACGGCAGGTGATCGATTGGGCGACAAAGAACCCGACGGATGCGCGCCTGCCTGAAGCTCTGCACCTCGCAGTGAAGACCAGCCGTTACGGTTGCACGGACAAGCAAACTGGCAGGTGGTCGAAAGCTGCTTATGATTTACTGCACCGCCGGTATCCGAAGAGCGATTGGGCAAAACAGACGCCCTATTGGTTCAAAGACTAACCCGGCAATGGAAATCCACAGCGGAAAGTTATTCAAGTGAAAGAACCAGTTCATACCAATCGGTTAATCAAAGAAACCAGCCCTTACCTTCTGCAGCACGCGCACAATCCGGTGGATTGGTATCCGTGGAGCACGGAAGCGTTTGAAGTTGCCCGGCGCGAGCAAAAGCCCGTCTTGTTGAGCGTTGGCTATTCCGCCTGCCATTGGTGCCACGTGATGGAGCACGAATCGTTTGAAAACGAAGCGATTGCGAAGCTGATGAACGACAACTTCGTCAACATCAAAGTCGATCGCGAAGAGCGACCCGACGTGGACCACATTTA
The DNA here is from genome assembly GCA_031392315.1 of Pyrinomonadaceae bacterium. Classification (GTDB taxonomy): domain Bacteria; phylum Acidobacteriota; class Blastocatellia; order Pyrinomonadales; family Pyrinomonadaceae; genus PSRF01. The sequence continues at coordinate 1,011 of JANMVC010000591.1, forward strand.
CATGACCGCCGTTCAGATGATGACGCAACGCGGCGGCTGGCCCATGACCGTCTTCTTAACGCCGGACGGAGTTCCCTTCTACGCCGGCACTTACTTCCCTCCGGAAGATCGCTACAACATGCCTGGCTTTCCGCGCGTGCTGATCAGCATGGCGGATGCGTTTCGCGAACGTCCCGATGATGTGGCTGAGACCGCCAAGTCGATTCTTGGCGAATTACAGCGTTCAGGTGCGGTTGCGGAATCGAGTGAGTTGCTCTCCATTGCTCTTCTCGACGAAGCGTATCGCGGAATAATCCGCGGCTATGATCCAAACAACGGCGGTTTTGGCAGCGCGCCCAAGTTCCCGCCCGCCATGACCCTCGAGTTCTTGCTTCATACTTACGATCGCACCGGCGAATCCCAGGCGCTCGAAATCGTCAGGCACACTTGCCGCAAGATGGCCGAGGGCGGCATCTACGATCATCTCGGCGGCGGCTTTCATCGTTACTCGACTGACTCCAAGTGGCTCGTTCCACACTTCGAGAAAATGCTCTACGACAACGCTCTGCTTTCGCGTCTTTATTTGCACTATTTCCAGGTAAGCGGCGATGAGAGCGCGCGCCTCGTGGCTGAGGGCATTCTGGATTACGTCGTCCGCGAAATGACCGACCCGAGCGGCGGTTTTTATTCAACTCAGGATGCTGATTCTGAAGGCGTCGAAGGAAAGTTTTTCGTTTGGAGCCTCGACGAAATCAGGAACCTGCTCGACGAGCGTGAAGCCCGACTTTTTAGCGCGTATTACAACGTCACCGAAGGCGGCAATTTCGAAGAGGCGAATATTCTCAACGTCACTCAAACTCTTTCTGAAGTTGCCGCTGCAAACAATGTGACTGTAGCCGAGTTCACGGCGATCTTGGCGAACGCCCGGGCGAAACTCTTCGCCACCCGCGAGAAGCGCGCGAAGCCCGATCGCGATGAAAAGATTCTCACCGCTTGGAACGGCCTGATGCTTGCCAGCTTCGCCGAGGCTGCAGCAATTCTTAATCGGCCTGACTATGAAGAGATCGCCAAACGCAATGCGCGCTTTGTCCTGGAGAACCTCAAGCGAGACGGATTGCTTTTGCGAACTTACAAAGATGGCCAGGCCAAACTCAACGCCTATCTCGAGGACTACGCGTTCTACATCGATGGTCTGATCACCCTCTATGAAACAACCGGCGAGCTTGAATGGTTTAAGGAAGCGTGTGCTTTGACCGACACGATGATCGATGAATTCTGGGACGACGAGGAGGGTGGGTTCTTCTTCACTGGAAAGAGCCACGAGACGCTTATCGTGCGCGCGAAGGACTTCTTCGACAACGCCACGCCGTCTGGTAATTCCGTCGCGGCTGAATCTCTTTTGCGACTTGGCCTGCTGACGAACAACAGCGACTACCAAAGACGTGCGACGACTCTGCTGCGACTGACCGCCGCCTCAGTGCGCCGTTATTCTCCGGGCTTTGGTCGCATGTTGTGCGCTTTTGATTTCCATTTGGGAGCCGTACGCGAGATAGCAATTATTGGGGATAGGACTTCCGCTGACACAGCTGCATTGATGGCGGAGGTTTGGAAGCAGTATCTGCCAAATCGAGTGGTGGCCCAGGCATCGGCGTCGCCCGCTGAAGCGCCCAGCTTGATTCCCCTGCTGCGCGAACGTCCCCAAATAAACGGCAAAGCAACCGCCTACGTCTGCGAAAATTTCACCTGCAAACAGCCCGTCACAGACGCCCCAGCGCTGGCCACTCAATTGGGTAAGAAGTCGGCCACTGCTCCCTAAAATCGGCAAGCTCGCTGACTTTCTCCGCCCTCGATTTCACCAAACGAAGCGATTCATCAACGATTGGTCGCAGAAATAACTAAAGATTGACTCACTACGGCTGAAAAGGTTATTTTTACCTTGGTGCCAAACCACGTTGGCCAACTGCCAACCTGGTGACTTTCAGCCCGCCTGCCCTACCCAGTTCCAGCTCCAACTTTCTCCGAAAATCCGCGTCGGCGCCAGCCCTTCCGACCAGCGAGTAACGAAACAACATGAACCTACAAAGCACTTGGAAGAGTAACGTCCTCCTGGCCAGCATCTGCACTTTTGGGCTCTTGCTTCTGGGGGTAGCGCTCATTTCCACGCTCAAGCTACCCTTGCTTAACAAAGCGGGATTGCTGTCCTGGATCGTATTGCTGGGACTGACGCTGGCAGCCAGTCGCTTCACGGTTTCGATCAGCAACAGTGTCGGTATCAACCAAAGCCGCAAATCCATTGCCGATGCCTTCGTGTTCCTCGCTGTGATTCTTTATGCCGTGCCCCCCGCCAATACCGCGGGTCCGGCCACCTTGCTGGCAGGGATCGTTGGCTTCGTCTCAACTTACGGCCTCGCGAGCCGGCGAGAATCCATTTCGACTACCGCGATAGCGATTATCTCGACGTTCATCTCGGCTTCTTGCTACGGATTCTTAGTCACAGTGTTTGCGCATGATGTCGCGCGTGACGCCGGACAAGGCCTGCCCCTAAACGTCTTTCTTGTTCCTCTGTTGGTCCTGGCGGTACTTCAATATTTCCTCAGCACCCTGGCAACGCTTCACTTCGTGAATATCGTGGACAATCGTCCTCGTGTCTTGCCGTCGCAGGAAAGCCTCGTCTGGACGCTCACCACCCAGGTCGCCGGAGCAGCCTCCGCGGTTCTTTTCTACTCAGCGATGAATGGCGCAGGAATACCCTACGTTCTGCTAGGCCTGCTGATCACTGGCCTTGTGCATCTGCTCTATCGGTTCAACGAAAAGCGTTTGAGCGAAGTGCGGCAGGCGGAAGGTGAACGACGCAGGCACGTGGAGGAAATGGCCACGATTCACATGAATACGATCGAGTCGCTGGCGATTGCGATCGACGCAAAGGACCAAACCACACACGGTCATGTCCGCCGTACTCAAATCTATGCATCAGAGATGGGCCGGCTGCTCAAGGTTAGCCCGATGGAGATGCAGGCACTCTTCGCCGGCGCTTTGCTACACGACATCGGCAAGTTGGCCGTGCCGGAATACATTCTGAACAAGCCGGGAAAACTGACTGAGTCGGAATTTGCCAAGATGACAATTCATCCGACTGTCGGTGGCAACATCTTGAAGCGAGTCAACTTCCCTTACCCGGTTGAAGATATCGTTCGCTATCATCACGAAAAGTGGGACGGCACCGGTTATCCCAAAGGCCTCAAGAGTGAAGCCATCCCGCTTGTAGCCCGCATCATCTCAGTGGTTGATTTCTATGACGCCACGCGTTGCGACCGGCCGTATCGCAAAGGGATGAAGCGCGAAGACTCGCTGGCCCTGTTGAGGAAGATGGCCGACAGTGCTTTCGATCCGCGCATCGTCGAGAAATTTATCGAGCATGTCGAAGAGTTTGACGCTCTAATCGATTCTGAGGATATCCAGGAACAAGTGGCCGCCGAACATGCCGGCGAAGACTACGCGACGCAAACTAAGCCTGACGCCGGTCTGGCATCGGATCGCATGGGTGATCCTGATCTGCACGACGATTCCGGGTTCAGATCGATCAGCGAAGCACAGCGCGAGGTCTTCGCCCTTCACGAAATCGCTCAAACCATAGGCTCTTCATTAAACCTTAACGACACCGTCACGCTGGTTTCAAATAAACTACGCTCCATCGTACCGTTTGATACCTGCATCATTTTCATAGTTGACGAAAAATCAGGAAAGGCCGTGGCGGCTCACGTTGCCGGCGAAGATGCGGAATTGTTCGGCAGCCGACGCATGACCATCGGCGAGGGCATCACAGGATGGGTAATCGCCAACGCCCGGTCGATGTGTAACGCATCACCAGAGTTGGATCTGGTAGGAGTCTCTGAAGATATCGCCAAATCTTACCGCGGCGCGCTCGTGTCACCCTTGCTGCGCGAAGATGGTGCCTTCGGCGCGATTACGCTCTACTCGCGAAGTCGCAGTTCCTACACAACCGAACATGTTCGCCTGCTGGAGTCAGTCTGCCAGCAT
>JANMVC010000672.1:0-5986 GCA_031392315.1 Pyrinomonadaceae bacterium
TAGCGTCCGGAGTCTCGAACCTCGCCCGGGCTAATATTTCCCCGCTCCCAGGTTCGATAAATGGATCCGTGGCGAAGGTCATTAGCATCGGCCGTGGACTTCTCGGTGCCGAAGCTTATGCGGGTATCGCCCTGGCCGAAATGCATCGTGGCGTAAACAAATTCCCCGAGTTCCATTAGCTCTTCAATGGCGCCATAAATTTCGTCAAGAGTCGTGGCGTGGGACATCTCGCGAGTGACGCGGCGAACGCGAACGTTGTTGGCGAGTCGCACGCGGCCGTCTACAAATCGGCGACGAATGCCGGCCCTGACTTCATCCACCTCGTGATAGCGGAGGCGGCCGACTGAAAACAGGATGGCGGCGGCTACGACGAAAAGTACGAATCCCGTGGTGTGCGTGCCCGAGGCGTTCAGCAGCAATAGCGCGGACAAACCAAACAGTGCGCAGGCGCTGTAGAGAACCAAAATCACGTAGCGTTGCGACCAGCCGCGCGCGAGCAGCATGTGGTGAATGTGTTCACGGTCGCCTTCAAACAGTGGCCGGCCGCCGATGAAGCGCCGCACTATTGAAAACGCTGTGTCGATGACCGGCACGCCAAAAGCAATCAGTGGAATTCCCACTGCGACTGCGGTCGATGCCTTCTGAGTTCCCTGCACGCTGAGCGCTGCCAAAATGAATCCGATCACCAGCGAACCCGAATCGCCCAAAAAGATCGAGGCCGGATTAAAGTTGTAAGGCAGAAAGCCAATCAACGAGCCGCAGAGGACCACTGCCACAACGGTGATCAGCGGATTTCCCAGCGTCAGCGAAACCACCAGCATCACCAGCGCCGCAAACAATGCGGCTCCGGTGGCCAGTCCGTCCATACCGTCGATCAGATTAAAAGCGTTGCTGATGCCCACGGTCCAGAGCAGGGTCAAGGCGCACCCGACCACCGGATGAAGTTCGATCGAGCCGACCAGGGGCACGGACAAGGCTTCAATGCGCCCGCCCATTGCGCAGAAGAGTAAACCTGCCAGCAGTTGGCCGATAAACTTCGTCGCCGCATTGGTCCCGTGAAAATCGTCGTAAATTCCAATCAGGAAAATGATTGCGGCCGGCCCCAGCACGATGAGAAGTTGCGCACTGTTTGCCTTCACTGATTCGGTAATCAGATTGTTAGTGAAAAACAGCGTCGTAAGCGCCAGTAGAATCGCGGAAAAGATCGCTATGCCGCCCAGCCGGGGTACGGCAACTTCATGGACTCGTCTTTGATCCAGCGGCTCGTCGAGCCAACCAAAATACCTGCTGACGCGGCTGACCAGCGGAGTCAAAATCAACGAAGCACACGCGGAAATAACGAAGAGCAGGATGTAGGTCTTCATGCCGACACCCCCTTTCGCAGCGCGCTCATAGCAATTGATTCAGTCGGAGATTTGATGGCTTCGCCGGTTATTAGAACCTCTCGGAGCCTGGTTGGTAACGGGCGGGTCTGGCGCGATTGAGCGCGGCTGGCGGCTTCGCGATACAAAGCCACTGTTTGGCCGGCCATCTCCTGCAGGCTGAAATGCTGCTGGACCCGGCGCTGGCCGGCGCGGCCGTAAGCAATGCTGCGCAAAGGATCGTTCATGAGCGAACTGATCGCCTGACCCAACGCCTTCGCATCTGCCGGCGGCACCGTAAGACCCGACACACCGTCCAGGGAAACGAACGGCACTCCCGAATTCAGGTTGGTGTTTACTACCGGCTTGCCACAGGCCATCGCTTCCAGTTGGACAATCCCGAAAGCTTCGCTGCGAGCGACTGAAGGCAACGCGAAAACGTCGGCTGCGTGGTAGTAGGGACTGACGTCTTTTACATTCGTTAAGAACGTCACGCGCTCTTTCACGCCTGCGTTCTCGGCCTGCTGTTCGAGCGCGCGGTGCAGTGGCCCACTGCCCACAATCACCAGCCGCCCATCCACAAACCGCATGGCTTCAACCAGATGTTCGAACCCTTTGTAATAAACCAAACGACCGACGCCGAGCACGACTCGTGGTCCATACAAGTGGCGGAGTTTTTCAACCTGGGCGCGGTCCGGTCTCTGAAAAGGCTCGAGCGGAATGCCGAAAGGAACTACGCGACACTTGTCGCGGAAGAGCGGCAGGACGTCGGAGCTATCAATGTAGTTTTGGCTTGAAACAATGATGGCGTCTGCGCGATGCAACGCGTAGCGCAGAATCGGATCAAAAAAGCGATTGAGCACTCGCTGGCGAATTACGTCGCTGTGATAAGTGAACACGAGGCGTCCGCGGTGCCCGCTCGCCAGGTAAGCCAAAATCGCCCCGGGATTTGGCAGATGAATGTGAACTATGTCGGCGTTGGATTCACGAATCCTGCGGACCATTTGCGGACAAACCGGCGCCGAACGCACGTTGAATAGTTTTGCGAGCCGCGTTACCGGCACGCCATCAAGAATCTCATCGGTAGTTCCGCCTTGATCGCTGGCGGCGACCACGACCTCCAGATCTACGCTTTGTTTTAGTTCTCCACAGAGCGCTTCAAGGTGGCTCTCCATGCCGCCGGGATGTGGCGGATAGTATTTCCCAAGGTGCAGAACCTTTAGCTTGCGCTCAACTTTTGTGAGCCGGGTGGGCCGGCGTTTTTGCAGCGACTCGAGTGCGATGTGCTCAAATGGTTTCGGGTTACTCATGGTTTATCCAGTCTGCTAATTCCCTTGGCCCTGGGGCTGAAGCAGAATCATTCCGCACTCAAACAAATCTGCTTCATAGGCGAATGGATTGGTGGATTGGCGTCTACTCATTGGTTTTTATCCAATCAGCCGAACTGCTGAGCGTCTGTGTGACCTATGACGGAACAATGAAAGAATAGTCAGGCCGGTTGAGAAATACTTGAGCTATTCTTGAGGTGGGTTGAAAGGGCATCGAATGCCGGAAAACCTCTGTTTTTCCCAGGAAAATCTACGCATTCATCGATTGTGAAGTGAACGAATTTCGGGGTTGGGAGCGCTTTGAGAACTTCGCTTTCTCGGGGTGGACTTGACCAAGGAACCGGCTGGACATGGATTGCTACCTGGGGCTCGATCCACGAAACACACGAAACCGCACGAAAGGTGAGGCTTCAGTTCGTGTCAGTTAGTGTGATTTAGTGGATCGTCTTTTACAGAGTTTGGTTGCGGCGCTCGCCATCAACCTGCCAGCACCACCTGATATAACCCAACCATCTTGCGGGCATACTCGGCCCAGCTAAACTTCGCCGCTTGCGCCACCCCGGCGGCTTTCCGCGCCGCCCACTTTTCCGGCGACGCATTCCGCTCGCGCAGCAAACCGCTAATCGAGTTGGTCCATGCCGGAACGTCGGCAACAGGTGCGTATGTGGCCGCGTCTCCGCCCACTTCACGCAGCACCGGCAAATCGCTGGCGACAACAGGAGCGCCGCAAGCCATCGCTTCGATCACTGGCAACCCAAAACCTTCGCCATCCGATGGCTGCAAAACCAAATCCGCCTGCCGGTAAACTGCGGCGAGCACCTCGCGGCTAATATGAGGCAAGACGACGATTGCGCTTTCCAGGTTGAGGCGCCGGACGTGATCCGCCTGGGCCTCTGTGAATGGCCCACCGACACGGATCAGACGCGCCTGGGGAAACTCCCGCCGGACAGCGGCGAAAGTGTCAAGCAACACATCGATCCGCTTTCGCTTGATTGTGCTGCCGACGTGCAGCAGGTTGATTGAGTTTGCCTCGCCAGTGGCAAGTAACAGTCGCATCTCAGCATCCGCCGTTGGATCAGGTACGGGAGTGCAGGAGGGATGAACGCCGAGTGGAACGACCCGCAATCGCTCCGCCGGTATTAAGTTGTGCGCTAACAATTCGTCGCGGGTGGCCTCGCTGTCACAGACAACGAGCGCGGCCTTCCGAAACCCACTGAGCACGTTGCTCATCATTTTCTTAAATAACCTGGATCGGGGCTCAGCCTGCGGATCGATCAGAGATCGAAAGGTGTCGAGGTCGTGACAAGTGACGATAGTCCGGCCCGGCGGTAGATGGTGCAGCAATTGACTGTAGCTGTGATCGATGAGGTGAAACAGGTCAAACTCCTGCTTCCTGGTCCGGAGCCATCGTTGATAGTCCCAAAAGCGGTTCAGCAGACGATCGGCCTTGAAGAAAAGTTGCGAGTCGGCGCGCACCTGCGTAAATCGCCGGCGCATAGGCGGCGCGAGCCGCGTGGCTGCCACCCGGTCAGCATGATCCCGTTGCAAATGTTGGAAGAGCATCTCGCCCACGAGATCCATGCTGGGCCAGTTTTCTTCCGCGATGTCGCAAAGGATTGCGAGACGCAGTCTCTGATGTGCTGAAATCAAGCTGCTCAAAATAGGGAATCACTCTCAACTGACTTTGGACTGCGCACTCCAAATTTGCTGTTCTGCCTCAACTCTTCCGCGCCAGAAAATAGTGATTCGACGCCAGCAACCGCCGCGATGTCAGTTTCTTGGCGAGCGGATTATTCTTCAACACCTTCTTCAACGCCGACTGCGTGCCGCTATCGCCCAGTGCCAGATAGCGTGACAATTCCACGCGCAGCCCGGCACCTTCCAGCATGTGCCGCAACTCCGCGTTCGTATACTCGCGATAATGGATCTCGCCCTCTGAAATAATCTCGTTACTTGCAAACTTCGGATGATCGATGAAGTCGTCTGTGCCCCAGAGCAGGGAACGCCCGCGCAGAACACGCACGGCATTCATGATCGTGGCGGGATTGGGTGTGGTCAGAATCATCATCGCGCCGGGGCGCATGGTGTGGGCCAGGCTGCGAATCAAACCCAGCGGATGGTTCAGAATGTGTTCGATAACCTGCGCGATAATCACCACGTCAAACTGTTCCGCCGCAAAATGGTTGAAGGGCTCGGCATCATTGAGGTTGGAAAATTCGAATGCTATTCCGGCCTTCGCGAAAATCGTCTCGCGATCTTCGAGCTCGCAAACGTCCGTGCCCGTCACCTGATAACCGAGCTGACGAAACAGGAAACTGATGTAGCCATTGAAGCACCCGACATCCAGCACGCGCACATTCGGCCCCGGCGGAAAACGGGCCATCACGTCTGCGATCATCATGCGCACGTGCGGCTCATTCAGCGGCCAGTGTTCATTGAGCATCCAATCGTTACCACGAAACTCGGCGAGCATGGCGGCAATTGCCTGATCAACCGCGGCCTGATTAGGCTGGTTCATCCCTTTGCACCTCGCGCCTTCAGCGCCGCCGCGATTACACCGCTAACCCGCTCGGCCAGCATTGAATAGTCAAAATGCTTTCTCGCGAGATCCATGTTCGTTTCCGCTCGTTCGAGCATTTCCGGATGCGCCAGGATTGCGCGAATCCTTTCGGCCAGCTTCCGCGGATACTGCTCGTCTTTCACTCCGTCGTAGGGCACCAGCATCTCCGGCTCAAGCACCCGCGCCGCCTCCCCCACCTCGCTCGCCAAAATGTAACGTCCGGCGGCCAGATATAACGGCAACTTGCCCGTCGTCCTAACCTGGCCCACCACATCATTCGTTTGCGTCGAAAGGCAAACGTCGATCAAGCTTAAATAGCGCGGCAACTGCTCGTAGGGAATGAAGTCGAGAAACTTGATCCTGTCCTCAATGCCCAGCTCGCGACAGCGGGCCTCAAGATGCGGAATCCCCGAACCGCCACCAATCATGATTCCTTTCACCCGGCTATCTTTCAGCAGCTCAATCGTTTCAACCAACTCCCAGCCGTAGCACATTTGCAGCTTCCCGCTCCACACCGAGGAACCCAGCAGTCCGACAGTCATGATGCGCTCCAGTCCATACTGCTTTCGCAAATCGCTTGCGTCTACCGGCGCAAACTGTTCCACGTCTACACCGTCCTGAATAACGTCGGCGGCGATGCCCTGACGCGCCAGCAGTTCCTGATGAAAAGTTCCACGCACGACGACTCGGTCGGCGACCCAAAGTGCGTACCGCTCAAGCAACTGCGTTAACCAAAC